>JACMIS010000835.1 GCA_014381035.1 Armatimonadota bacterium | reverse complement strand
CCGCCGGGGGCGTGCATTCCGCCGTTGAGAATGTTCATCAGCGGGACCGGCATCCGGTGGGCGTTCGGTCCGCCCAGATAGCGGTACAGCGGCAGGTCAACGGCGGTCGCGGCGGCGCGGGCGACCGCGAGCGACACAGCAAGGAGCGTGTTCGCGCCTAAATTTCCTTTGTTCGGCGTGCCGTCCTTTTCGATCATCACGGTGTCGACGGCGCGTTGCCCCAGCGCGTCCATTCCGAGCAGATCGGGCGCGAGCACATCGTGAACATTCGCCACTGCTTTGAGGACGCCCTTGCCGTTGAACCGTGCGGCGTCGCCGTCGCGCAATTCGACCGCCTCATACTTCCCGAGCGACGCGCCGGACGGCACGGCGGCGCGTCCCAGTGCGCCGCCACCCAGCCGCACGTCTACTTGCACGGTAGGGTTGCCGCGCGAGTCCAGTATTTCCCGCGCCTTGATGGTCTCGATCCGTGTTGACAGCATCCTCGTACTCCTTAGAATCAATTGGTTGGGTTCGGCGAGCGATCCGGCGAAAACACTACTGGTCATGCCGTCTTGCTTGCATGTTCTACCGCGAAGTATACCGGGCAATGCGGAAAATCCGTATGCTTATCGTGTTCGAACTCCGTTGCGCTTTCCGGAGCAGGAACGCCCCGGAAAGCGCAACGGAGTTTGCGTCAGTGCAGCTGCGCCAGAATCGCTTTGGCGATCAGGAGGTAAAATACCAGCCCCGTGGCATCCACCAGCGTGGTGATGAGCGGTGCCGATACCAGCGCGGGGTCGATTTTGAGCTTCTGCGCTGCGAGTGGGATCAAAGAGCCGATGGTGTTCGCCCAGATGATAACGACCAAGATCGTGATCCCGACCACGCTGGCAAGTTGCAACCCGCTCGCGCTACGGTCCCACATCAAAGCGCGACCGAACGCGATAGATCCGAGTACCAGCCCGAGCAAAAGTCCGCTCAGCAGTTCGCGCCCCAGTACCCGCCCCGTGTCCCGGAACCGGATCTCCTTGAGAGCGATACCACGGATGATGGTCGAAACCGTCTGTGCACCTGTATTCCCTCCGGTGCCGATCAGGAGCGGAATAAAGAACGCGAGCGCGGTCACCTTCGCCAGTTCGTCGTCGAAGTGACGAAGCACGCTGCCGGTAGCGGTTTCGGCGACGAATAGCAGGACGAGCCAGGTCACCCGCGAGCGAACCACCTGCCAGATCGGGGTAGAGAAATAGGGCGTGTTTAGTACCCCCGGCTCGACGCCACCCTGCTTGAGTGCGTCCTCCGTGTTCTCCTCGACCAGAATATCAATCACGTCGTCCACGGTGATAATGCCCGCGAGATTCCCGTCGCGGTCGATGACGGGCATCGCCAGAAAATCATACTTGCTGATCAGGCGGGCAACTTCTTCCTGATCCGTGTCCACCGTCACCGTAACAAGATCCGTCGCCATCACCGCTCCGATCACGGCAATCGCTTCCGCATACACGAGACCACGCAAGGAGATCACCCCGACGAGACGCTCCTCGCCCGGCTTGCCGGTGGCAGGTTCGACGACGTACAAATCGGTGAGGGTTTCCACCTGACGCCCCGCGCTTCGGACACTGGCGAACGCTTCCTCTACTGTGTCGGTCGCTTTGAGCCGCACGAACTTATCCACCATCAGGCGACCTGCCGTGCGCGGCTTGTAGGACAGGAGTTCGCGCACTTCGCGGGCGTCCTCGGCGGCGCATGCTTCCAGTTCCTTGATCAGCGGTTCCTGCCGTTCGGGAGCGGCTTCGGCGACCACCTCGGCGGCGTCGTCCATCGGCAGACGGTCGAGCAGATCGGCGATACGGCCCGGCGGAATGTTATCAATCAGGAAACGGACGAGTTGCGGGTCCAGTTCATCAATCACTTCAGCAGCTCTGGCATTATCCAGCCAGTTAAACAAAGCCAGTGCTTCGGACCGGGTCAGGAACTCCGTCGCTGCCGCGATGTCGGCGGGGTGAATATGCTCAAGCACGGATGTGAGCGCGGCAGTACCGCCGTCACCCGATGGCAGACTGAGCGCGGTTTTGAGTCGCTGAACGAGTTCGTCGTTGCGGCTATCATTGATGTTGAGATCGTCCGTGTTTTGCGGTGGCATGGTTAAAAGCCCTCCTTGATGGGCGTGACGCACAAAGGTGCCCTGCCGAAATCAGGGTCGGCGGGCGGTTTGTGGTCGTCTGGAGGAGCGGATGACGCCTGATGCGAAGGGGCAGGGGCGCGGCAGGAGGGTATCTACCCTGCCGCTGCTGTCCTATCCGTGAAGAGAAGGAGATTGGGTCAGAGTAAGTTTACGCTCGCTGCCGCACCGGACTGCCGCTGCCCGCAAGGGCGTTGCCTTACCGTCGAGACGACCGCTGGTACTGTGACTGGAACCGTTGGTCATGATATATTCGTCGCTCCCGGAAGCCTTTTGCGATCCGCACACGATGTGCGGATAAAATAGTGGCACAAAGCGACGTGCGATTGTACCAAACGAGCGCAGCGTGTGCAAGGACGAATGATACCCCGTGACATGACAGCGTTTAGCAACACCGCGCTTCGAAGCGATACGATAAGCACGGTTCGCGGCATCGCCCGTGAACCGGCAAAAACCGTTCGTGGGACCTGTGTGTGATTTCCGCACTTTCTTATGGAGATAGCAAGCCACATCGCGCCGCCATTTCCCGAACGGTTTTTGCTTGAAGGCACCGTTATATGGAGACACGAAGCGAAATCGTTACCCGAGAGGACTTGCTGTTGTTTATCAACGCCTGCTTCGCCGCGACCGCACAGCGCGAGTTTTACGACGCCCCGGCAGACGCGAAATCATTGCACCAGGACACGCTGGCGTTCCTGCACCGCTATGTTTGCGGCAACTACCGAACGTTTTACGCGCGGACGCTCGCGTGCGGTATTAATGACTTCGCCAAAACGCGCATCGTGCAAACATTGCTTGCGACCGGGCAGGAAACCACGCCCGCGTTTCGTAGGGAGGAGAATGCCCTGCTTCGCGCCGCCACCCGGTCACTCCCCCCGCAACGCGCCTACAAACTGTTCGCCGCACTCCGCAAGGCGAATATCAACAACCGCCGCGCCCGCGCCGTAGTGCGCGATTATCTGGCGGCGCGTCCCGATGCCACCTTCGATGCCGTAAAGTATCGGAGCAAGGTACGGGCGGCGGCAACGCACGCGCATCTACGATTGCCAGGCGAGATGGGCGCATTTTTGTGGGGCGATCACGCGAAAGTGCGATTCCAGACCCCGCTTTTCGAAACGTTCCGTCAGGCGCGGTACGCCAAAGAAGCGGTGTTTCGCCTGCCCTACACGGTCGCCGAAGGGCTTGCCGCGAAACACGGAATTTCCCGCGCCACTTTTCTGACCGGTATCGCGCCCAACATGACGCAGACCGAGCGGGAACGGCTCCTGCGTTCGTCGGCGGACGCGGGCGTCGCGCTGGTCACTGATCTGGCGCGGATGCCACTCACCCGGCTCACCCTGTACGTACTCGGTCTATCGCTCACGGAACGCGAAACGCGCCGGGACGAACTGGAAACCGCTCTGCGCGGAGCCGCCCGTCGCGCGTTTCGTCAGGCACCGCTCGCGTTGCCGCCGGCTGGCACGATTGCCGCCGTCCTGGACGACAGTTATAGCGCGTCCGGGTCGGAGGAAAAGCGTCGCCGCCCGCTCGCCATCGCGCTCGGCGTTCATTATCTGCTCCGCGAGGCGGTACCGGAACGGTACAAACCGTTCTGGAGCAACGGTACGGCGAGCGGTAACCCGCTTTTTGTTGTCGCACGTGGGGCGACCGATCTCGCGACACCGCTGGTTCACGCACTCGAAACGCACCCCGTACTGGTCTTGATCGTGTCGGATGGCTACGAAAACGATCCGCCCGGCGCGGTTCACGCTCTGGTGCGCGTCTGGCGGGAGCGGCTTGACCCCGCCGCGCATACGGCGTTCGTCCACGCCAACCCGGTGTTCGCGGCGGACGAGTATGCCCCCCGGCCGCTTTCGCCGCTCATCGCGGCACTCGGCGTGCGCGACGCGGAAACGCTCGCCGTCCCGCTCGCGTTCGCCCGGTTCGTCGGCACGAACGAGTTCGCCGCACTGGACGATTTTTTACGTGACCGGGCGGAGGCATTTACCGGGGGGAACGGACGTTGAATAGATCATAACATGAAACAAGACACATTTGCGGGACAAATATTGCCAGGGTTCAACCTGAACGGCGTCCAAATCGGTGCGCCGCAGGTATGCGGCGCGATCCGACTGGTGCCGCTTCTGCGCGAACCGACCGGGGTGTCCGGCGATCTGCGCCTTGCCCTGCGCCGGTACGACGAGCCGGTGTCGCAGGTTGCGGTGTCGGAACAACTCGCCTACTATGCCTATATCCCGCACGCAATGGTGATTCGCTACAACACGGACGACACTCCGGTCGCGGCGTGGGGCGGGCAGATGGAACGTTCGCCCGACGGCAAACGACAGGATTTCGGCTTCCGGTCGGTACGCCTTCTCGAACGCATGGCGAAGCGCGAGGACAAGAATCAGGTGCGCCTTTTGCCGCTTCATCTGGCGATGGAGGGCTTTCTTGCGCTGTACTTCGGGGGACCGGAAATCGCGTGGGAGGAATACAGCAACCAGGTACGCCGCACCGGTTTCTCACCACGCTCGGAATCGGTCGCCTGGGGTTCGGAGATTGATGGACTCGCGGAAGCGTTGCGTGTGTTCGAGATCGCCCGAAACCAGTGCGGGGTTCTGTTATTCGTCGCCGACACGCTGGCGTCGGTTTTTCTGCTGCCACACCCCGACGACTACCGGGCGATGCACGAAACGCTCCTTCAGGACTTTTATGGTGACCTCATCGCCCAGTACGCACTGATGTATGGCACCGTCGCCCACGCCGTCGCAGTGCCGGATGCCAGCACCGTGCAAACCGTCGCGGACCTGCGAACCTTTGCGGCGGGGCTTCGCGCCGACTGGAGCAAGTACGGCAAGACACTCGCGGCGGGGCTCTTGGAAAGCCGCCCATTGCGAACGCAAACCGTGCGGGAAATGGGACCGTTTCGCCTGTCGCGTTTTCTGACGGATTTAGACCTGTCCGGCGAGAATCATCTGGGCGAAGCCGTCACGCGCACCGCCACCGGCGAAACGCTCTACGCGAAATCGTTCCGTCTCTCCGCGTCGCAAACGAAACGCGCCTTCTTTCTGCAACAATTAGCGGCGGCGGACTGGGAACTGGATCGCGCGGCGGCAAACCTGAATATGGAGCGGCACGACCTGGTGTTACGTATCGAGAAGGCAGGATTCAGCTACCTGTTCACCCCGCAAGTCCGGGCGGCGGCACGGAAAGCACGCGGCATGCGCGGCGACGCCCCGCTTACTTAAGCAAAACCCTCCTGGATTTTTCAACGCGCCCTCCTCCGCAGAACGATACGTGCCACCTTGATACTTGTGGCATCTAAAAACTGAATTATGTCCCAGCCTTCCGCGCCGAGTTTGTTTAAAATGACTTCCAGCTCCTTGTCCGAGCCAAGCCGGTCTGAACCATGGAACCACGCGCTATTCAAGAAACCGTCGGCTTCGTACTCCAGTATCTTGAACTCCATTGGTTCATTCGGTCCCCTGTCGCTCTCGCTGTTCATCGTTTCCTCCTGCCATGGTGTGTGCAATCAATTCGTAATGGCTACCAAAGCTATTGTATCTGACCAAAGTTAGTGTCCGACTACTCCCCAAAGCAGGTGTCCGACCATCGGTTTTCTTGCTATCCTGAAACGGTCGGATGAACCGTTAGACCGTTCTGTTGCCAGAACAATTTAACGACTGGTTTCAAAAACCTTTGTACTGAAAGAAAACTAAACATGGTGCGATTTATCTATTCTGATGGTGCCCGAATAGCCTACCGGGAAACAGGGCAGGGGGCAGAGACAGTGATTCTCTTGCATGGTTGGGCGGACCGTCACGAGCGAATGTTGCCACTCGCAATGCGACTCGACAGACGGTACCGCGTCATCGCTATGGATTTGCGCGGGCATGGACTGAGTGACAGGACACAGCGAGGCTACAGTATCCCCGATCTTGCGGAGGATGTGACCGAACTGTGCGGTCAACTTGGCGTCCGCAAACCGCTTATCGTTGGACACAGTCTGGGCGGAGCGATTGCGTTAGAAGTCGCCGCGTGCCGCCCGCGTCTGCCCCGAGCGGTTGTCGCCCTGGAAGGAGTGATTCTGATTCCGGAGCCGGTTCGCGCGGCGACGAAACCGCTCGGACAAGCATTATGCGGTCCCTTCTGGAAGGACGCGATGCGCGGATTCGTGCGGTCGAGTTTCCTTCCCACGGACGATAAGTCATTACTGGAAGCCGCCATGAGGGAACTCCATTTCATCCCGCAACACGTCCATATCAACATCTTCAACGCCATGATGGGATGGGACGCAGGACAGGCGGTTCGCAATTGCAGAGTTCCCACGCTTTATATTGACGCCGGGAGCGGATTAAGTGACCTCAAGAAATTTCAGGCACTCTGCCCCCAGTTGATCGTCGGACGGACGGTAGGAATGGGTCACAACCAGATGCTTGCTACTCCCGAACAGGTGAGTGCGATGATAGATCGTTTCACTGCAGTCGCCTTGAAAAGGCAATGAAATATTCGCTTAATTCTATAGAAAGTAACACTAACAATGAAAGATTCTTACATTCCCAAGGGGGGTGGTCCCCTTGTCGAGATGGGCAACCATCGCGCTTACGTCAAAGCGCAATCCACAGAAACCGTCGGTAGTTTTTCTTTATCTCATGTTCATGCAGACGCGGGCGGAGGGGTCCCCCCGCATATTCACCGGCGCGAGGACGAGGCGTTCTACATACTGGAGGGTCGTTTTCAGTTTCTGGTCGGTGAGCGGGCATTTGAAGCGGGACCGGACGACACAATTCTGGGGCCGCGTGACGTCGCACATGGATGGCAGTGCATCAGCCCGGAGGGAGGGCGATTACTGATCTTCTTCGCGCCGGGTGCGAATATGGAAGCATTCGGGTTCGCCTTCGCCCAGCGTATCTCCTCCCGGGAGGCGGTCGAACCGGCGATGATGGCAGCACTCGCCGCAGAGTACGGCATCGAAATGTTGCCTCACCATTAGAGTGCATTGCGGGAAACGCGTCGGAAGCAACGAGACCGGCGGAGGGTCCAAACACTCCGCCGGTCGCGGTGGTTCCGATGGGTAATGCCAAACGGCGGTTTATTTCTGCGGCGAATGTTGTCGCGTCCAGTCGCGTACCACGTTCACCCAGTTCTTACGCGAGAGTGATCTGTTTTGTGTCAGGAACAGAGCGATTTGCTGCGCCGTCAAACCGGGCAATACGATGCTTTCGGTCTCCTCTGTCGCCTCGCCTTGCTCGTCGAAACGATGGATCGTGACCATACCAGTCGCGTCCGCACGCCAGACTTCACGCACACCGAACTTACTATAAAGCGGCAGCCGTTCCAGTGACGGGCTGGTAATATCTACTTCGATCACCAGATCCGGGGCGGAGTCCGTTTCGGGATTGAGAGTTTCTATTCCAGCGATTTCCGCCAAACGCTGGATATAGAAGCAGGCGTCTGGCTCAAAACCGCGTGTCAACGACTCATTCTTGAACGTTGTCGAACCAAGGTTGCGGAAATCCCACCCCCATTCGTCGGCGATCCGCTCGACGAGCGAGTTCAGCGCGGATTTGGCTTCCTCATGCGTCTGCGAGGGCATGACGATTTCTAACTTCCCCCGGTCATAATAAAAACGATGCGTGTTCGTGTCTTCGCTGTCGCGAAGAATTCGCTCATAGGTCTGCCAACTGATGTTCGGCAAGAGAACGCTCCGCTCATGCAACGCAGGATACACAGATGTCGTCATTGTTTTCTGTTTTAGTATACCAAATAGAAACCGGCGGAGTGGGCAACCACTCCGCCGGTTTCTATTCTCTGCCTATATCAGACTACGAAGCTTGCTTGCGCCCGCTCTTCGCCTGAATCTCTTCCGCGATGTTGCGCGGCACCTCTTCGTAGTGCGACGGTTCCATCGTCGAGGACGCACGACCCTGCGTCATCGAGCGCAGTGTAGTCACGTAGCCGAACATCTCCGACAGCGGCACTTTCGTTTTCACGATGCGCGTTCCGCCCGGTCCGACGTCCTGTCCTTCGACCAATCCACGGCGTCGGTTCAGGTCACCGATCACGTCACCGAGGTACTGCTCCGGCGTTACCACTTCCACCGCCATGATCGGTTCCTTGATGATCGGAGACGCTTTTTGCATCGCCGCGCGGACCCCGATACGACCGGCTTCACGGAACGAGATTTCGTCCGAGTCGACTTCGTGGTACGAACCGTCTACCACCGCGACCTTGATGTCCTCGACCTTGAACCCGGCGAGAACGCCCGATTGCATCGCGTCGATGACGCCTTTTTCCACCGCGGGGATGTACTCGCGAGGGATCGAGCCACCGACGGTCTTGTTCTCGAACAAGAAACCGGCACCGACTTCTTGCGGCTCGATTTCCAGAACGCAGTGACCGAACTTACCGCGACCACCGGTCTGCTTGGCGAAGCGACCCTCGGCACGCGCCGGTGCCTTGATCGTTTCGCGGTACGAAACCTGCGGCTTACCCTGGTTCGCCTCGACCTTGAACTCGCGCTTCATGCGGTCCACGATGATTTCAAGGTGGAGCTCACCCATACCACTGATAATAGTCTGGCCAGTTTCGTCATCAACACGGATGCGGAAGGTTGGG
>JACMIS010000834.1 GCA_014381035.1 Armatimonadota bacterium | reverse complement strand
TGGAATCCAGCACCGCAGGTGAGACCGATCCAACGATGCGTTGGCGCCGTCCGCGAAGGACAAAGAAAACTAACGCTGTCGCCTACAAAAAGTAAGACCGAAACCAACGCTGGCTAAAAAGAGCAATGTGCCTGACCGGGCGGTATCTTCGTCCGACGCGGCGGGATCGAGGCGCACCGCGTGGATGGTGTCTCCCTTCATCCCTGCGCCAACGATCTGCCCTTTTTTGTTGATGTCCATCGCGGTCAGAATCGTCCAGCCACTGCCGGGGGAAAGCCGGGTGTTCAAATCGGTCATCGCATCGTTCTCGTACAGAAAGGCGCGAACTTCCTCATCACCGGGTAGAAGGGAAAAGCCGACGATCTGCCCGCGTTCATTGATAGCCCGCGCCTCGCTGTAATCGCCGCCGAGGCTACCGAGGTCGGTCGTCGCACCGTTCTCGTAGCGGAAGGCATGTTCTACTTCCTTCTTCGCGGTCTGTGCCGTGCCCACTACCGTACCGCGATTGTTGATGTCGAGAGCAAAACCGTCTCGCCCGCCGAGCGTCGGCAAAAACTGGAGCGAACCGTTGGCATAGACGAAACCCTGGATACCACGCTTCTTATCGAAATAAACATACCCCGTCACGGCGTTTTGCTCATTGACCGCGGTTGCCGTGCTAAACTGGCACTGGATGGGTGTCAGGTCACGCCACGCCCCCTTGTTGTAAAGAAAAGCGTGAACACTAGCGTCGCCGCGTGTCTGCGAAACGCCGACGACCGCGCCCCGGTTGTTGATCGCTCGCGCCCGACTGCTGGTACCACCCATCGTGCCGATGTCATGCAGAGTGCCATCGCTCCCGGTTACGAACGCGTGAGAGATTTCGTCGCCCGGTAACGTAGACACCCCGACTACCTGAGCATCATCATTGATGCCTTCCGCGATACTATATTTGCCACCGAATGTCCCGAGATCCTGCGCAATACGGTTCGCGTGCCGAAATCCACGGACAGTTTTGCCGTCGGCGAGGACGAAGACACCCGCCACTTGCCCACGATTGTTGACGCCCTCGCCCCAGCTTACCTTGCCGCCGAGCGTTCCCAGATCAGTCACGGTGTACTGCCGCGTCTGATTCGCGGACAAAGCGGTGACGACGGCGAGATACGACAGGGCGGCGCAAAGCGTGGCGCAGGCGATATGGTGACGAGTGAACGGAAATGGCATGACAAGAACTTCCTTTCGGACTTATACCTTTTTAGACGCTCAAGACGACATAATATTACACCATACTATCCCTGTGATTATTTCCCCTACCCAACTATCGCTCGCGTCGTTCGCTACACCGCCCCGTATTCTCCTTAAAAAAATTTGCCGATCCTGTTCCTTTGTTTCGTGGTCTGAGTTATCGTACACAGGGCACACTAACTTACGCCGGGACGTTTACGTAGCGCGATGCGAGCAACTTTATATCCCTCTACCGTGTCGGACCTTGCAGAGGAGTCAGTGACGATACCGAAGTCCTCGAATCCAACGGGTCTGGTGATAGGAAGGGATTATGAAACACAACAAAGGCGTCTTCGTGCGGGCATTTACTCTGACCGAACTGTTGGTCGTCGTCGGCATCATCGGGCTTCTTCTGGCTATTTTGTTACCGGTCTTTCTCGGGACACGTGAGCAAGGGCGGCGTACGTCCTGTGTATCTAACCTGAGGCAGATCGGCGTTGCTCTGACCGCCTATACTCAGGACAACGCAGGCTTCTTCCCGCCTCAAAGTACGGCGGCAGAGGGCTGGCCAGGAACCAAGGACTGGACCGGGATAATCGCCAGCTACGCCCCTGCCAAGGCTCTATTCCGCTGCCCGTCAGCCCAGGTCCCCGAAGTCGCGGAGAGTACGGGACACTCCCGAGGTTACGCGATAAACAGCGCACTCTATGACTCCAGCATCGAGGACGACCCTGCCCTCTCCGAGGAGCGGGTTCGGTTCCCAGCCGTGACTGTTTCCGTTTGTGAGTTCGCGTACCGCACCGGATCGCAGAGCGGATCGATCAGCCATCCAATCGCTCTTTCTGCCCCCGACGATGGGAGGGACCTGGAACCCAAACAACAATTTATCGGTGTGGCGGGCGCACTGAGACACGACGGCGGCAGTAACTTCGCCTTCGTGGACGGACACGTGCACTGGTATCCGCCGTCGCAGGTGTCCGGGCAAGTGTACGGCGCAAAAAAAGTCAATGATGGGCAACGCCCCTCTTTTGCCGCATTGTAGACTGCTTCACGAAAGCAACGAACCAGGGCGGGAAAGCGAAAGCCTTCTTGCCCCGGTTTGGCGGTTCATCCGATATTCCCGAACGGTTCGGTTGCCGCCGATTTCGCGACGATCCGAAGCAGTGCCGCCAGCATTTCGGTGCGCTCGACGCCGTTGAGCGCGAGTGCCGCCTGCGTTTCTACATAACCGAATGGCACCCCCATGTCGTACCGCTCCCCGCGCGTCTCGACCGCGACATACCGCTCCTGCGACCGGAGCATCTCCATGCTGTTGGTCATCTGGATCTCACCACCCTGCCGGATGTTTTTATCGATGTGGTGTTGCAGGCAGTCGAAGATAGTCGCCGGAAAAACGTGCATTCCAAAGAAGCACAGGTAGTAGCCCCTCTTGACTCCCGGCGTCTGCAAATGCTCGGCGGCATATTCTATGGTCGGCTTTTCCGCCATCGCGATCACGTCGTAGATTTGCGGATCCGAACCGAGCGGGCTTCCCTGCACAGTGCCGAACAGGTGCAACTTATCGTCCGGGGTCTGCTGAACGGCAGACACGGCGCAACGGGCGACGTTATACGTCTCAATCACCTGCTCCGCGCAACGCTTTTTCCCGTTAGCGATATAGATGTGATCGCCCAAAAGCAGTAGGAACGGTTCTTCATTCACGAACGACCGCGCCTGATAGACGGCGTGACCGTAGCCTTCCGGGGTCGGTTGCTCGACGTAGGTGATGCGCTCCTGCATCCGACGAAGCGCGTCAGCTTGCGCAAGTGCCCATTCCTTGTTTTTAAAAACGCGCCGCTCCTCGTCGGAGAGACGGGCGAAGTGTTGCTGAAACGCCGCCGCGCCACCGGGCGAGACGACGATGCAGATGTCCTCGATACCGGACGCCAGACATTCTTCCATGATGATCTGGATGGTCGGTTTGGTCACACCGTCGCGATCCACCATCGGCAACAACTCTTTTTGTATCGAGCGGGTCGCCGGAAACTGCCGCGTCCCGCGCCCCGCCGCTGTAATAACGGCCTTACGAACGATTCCCATGATAGTTTTCCTTTAAATCTACTTTTGTTGTTTCGCCCACTCTACAGCGGCCGGAATGCCGTCCTGAATCATGGCATCGAAGTGATCGCCGGTAGGAACGGTTTTGTAAGTAACGTTGGGGTTCTTCTTTTTGACCGACGCCGCGAACGCGGCGACGCTCGATTCCTCGATCACCGAGTCGTCCTTCGCGCAGAACAGAAACAGCGGCTTGGTCAGTCGGTTGATGTTATTGTGCGGCGAAAGCGTGTCCAGCGTGGCACGCAGTCCCGTCGCGCCGCTCGATTCGATCAAGCCGAGCATAACCCCGAGATGCTTCGGTACATCCACCCCCGGTGCGTGCGCGATGCACCCGGCGATGCGGTGTTGCTCGAACGCGGCGGTCTGCAACGCGAGCGTCGCCGCCGACGAGTGACCAGCGACGAAGATCCGCTTTCTGTCTACCCAGGGCAGGGTTTCGGCAACGTCCAACGCCTCTTGCATGTTACGGATGCCCGCGTTCGCCGCCTGGAACTTTTTCGCCGCCGCGACCATTGCTTTAGAATCGTCCGCCTTGGCATCGTCGAGGGGTCCGTCAATCTCGCAAGCGACCACGGCGAACCCCGCTTCGAGATACCGCGTGTGCTCCTCGGCGTCGCCCTGACCGAGCAGGATACCGTGGAAAAGTCGCGTTCCCGCCGGAGCCATGACGATACAGGGGACCGGTTTCCCCGTGGTCTGCGGGGGGCGATACAGGATAAGGCGGTCGCCTCCGCGTCCGCCGTGCAACTGGGTGGTCGCGACTTGATGCCCCTGCTCACTCACCGTTTTCCATTGCAGCGCGTTGATCGCGGGGTCCGGTTTCACCGTGCCAGGAACACGCCCGGTGACGCTTCTCTGCACCTTCGCTTTTTCGGCGGGCGGCACCGGACCGGCGCAACCGGAAAGCGGTAGCGCGAAAACACAGACCGCGAGACACGTTGTGAAACGGAACAGGGTTTTCGCCACAGGCTTCATCGGTTGTCTATCTTTCTATTCATTGCGCCATCCGCCGGGCGGATGCTGTCGCGATATGGTGTCGTGCATATCATAACCCGCCCAATTGGTTCCATCACGGTTATTTTTATTTGGCAATATGACGCCGCCCCTGAGAGGCGTTTCATCACACGGGGCTGGGCAATTCCGCCAATAGCCGGGTTAACTCCGGCGCGATAGTGCTGCGCAGGGCTTCGTTCGCGTAGCCGACCCAACTGACATCGGCGCGGATGTCGAGCGGTGCGGAGAGCGGTGCGCCGTGTTCGTCGGTGACAAATATCCCGGCTTCGCGGGCGATCAGCTCGGTGCAAATGTCGTAAGGGTGGCAGACCAGTTTCTTCGGCAGTCCGAACGCTCCGAAGAAGACGGGGCGCAGGTCGGCGATAAAGCGGTCGTGCCCGACCAGAATCTCGTACAACTGCCCGCCCGAACAGATGTATTCGTCGTCGAAGATGAGCGGGTTCTCCCCGGCACTGTCGAGCACGGCGTCGAACAGTTTCCCCTCGAACGCGGCGATCTCGGCTTTCGCGGGCGGGAAGAACTTGGCGATGCTCGCGAAGCCGTGGGCGAGGGTTGGGGACTGCGACGGGCGGATCGGGAGCAGTTTGCGCTCGCCTGTGAAGACGTTGCGCGATTCGCGGCTCGCCCCGCCGCCTTTGGTCGCCCAGAGTTGGTCGGCGAGCAGATGGCGCGTGGTCGGCAGTTCGGTCATCACCGCCGCCTCGATGTCGGCGAGCGTGGTGCCCGGTCCGTTGTTCGGCGCGATGCCGGTCAGAATCCACGCGGAGCGTTTGTTGTACATGATGTTGCGCGTCCCGTCAATCGGGTCCACGATCATCAAAAAGGTGCCATCCTCGACGCTCGCGCCATCGGGAAACGCTCGCCAACCGGCGTCCTCGATGCCCTCGGAGATGAGCACGAACGGTCCGGCTTCACGGCTCCACGTTTCGCAAAAGTCGAACAGAATCTCCTCGCTGTGGGCGTCAATGGTATAAATGGTGTCGCCACCGCGC
>JACMIS010000833.1 GCA_014381035.1 Armatimonadota bacterium | reverse complement strand
CGGGCGGGCGACGGCGCGAAAACAAAATACGGGTAGGTGTCCGAGTGGTTAAAGGAGGCGGTCTGTAAAATCGTCGGCGCAAGCCTACACAGGTTCGAACCCTGTCCTGCCCATAAACGAAAGAAGCGGCTCCCCAGAAAAGGGAGCCGCTTCTTTCGTTGTTCGCCCGGTTTACAAGCCGTCCACACTGTCCACCGTGATGCGGAAGTTCGCGGTGAACTCGCCGGTGCCGCTGTTGGTCGGAGCCGGGACCGGCTTGAAAACGACGTTCTCGCCGCGCACGACCATGCTCTTGCCGGTCACCGATTCGACCACGAACGTCCCCGCGGACGGGCGCCAAAGTCCCGCGCCGGGTAGTGTCACGCCGCCGAAACTGACCCCAACACCGGCAGGCATCTGCAAGCCGGAGAGTGCGACCTGGAACGGGTCGCCGAACGTGCCGATCTGCGGTTCGGTGGGGATGAGCAGGGTTTCCGGTGTCAGCCCGTCGGCGTCATTAAGGCGCACCCAGTTCAGCGTGAAGTTCGCATCGCCGGATTGCAAGGAGACCGTGGTGCTATAGAAGGCTCCCGACCCGGCGAACCGTGCGGACTCGACAGAGAAGTTGTTCAGTTTGCTCTCGGTCACGTTGCAGTCCGCGCTTTTGCTAACGACCTGGAACGACACCGCGCCTCCCGCGACCGGGGTCGGGGTGGGCGTCGGTGTCGCGCCGGGGGACGGCGACGGTGCCGCGATGCCCCCGAAAACGCCGGTGTATGTCTCACCCGCCGCCGTGAGTGTATAGCCACCGCCGACGCCGCTCGTGTCGGGCAACGTGCCGCCGACAGAGAACGGACCCGAACCGGGAATATCGCCGGTCATCGTGAACGCGCCGGTGATCGGGTCTACGGTGCCGCTGATATTGAACGTTCCGACGGTGAACCCATACGCCTGCCGCGAACTTCCCGCAATGGTAATCGTGCCGGCGGCGCGGTTCGCGGCATCCACGGTAAAGTCCAGTGCCCCGGTCTTATCGCCCGAAAGCGCGATGGTGCCGGTCTTGCGCCCCGCGAACAACGACGTATTCGGTGAGGCGACGAGCGGCAGACCGGCGTTGGGATCGTCGTCCCCGCCGCCGCAACCGACTATCGAAAGAACAGAGAGCGAAGCGAGGGCGATTGCCGACGCGAACCGGGCGGGGAAGATAAAGGAGTGCTTCATAGTATTGCTTTCTTTTCGCCTTGTCAGCTCCGTAGAGCGAAGTGTACAGCGACAAGGGGAGGATATCAGGGGATCGTTACGGCATCGTTACAGCACCTGTAACTTATTTTCGCTTCTGGGTGTCGGCACGGTAGAATATCCGAAGGAAACGAGAATCAGGTGTTGGGTTTGGGTGTCAGGAGCCGGAGGAGCAACAGTGAAACCCTCTCTTCCCAACACCCAAACCCAAACCCAAACCCTAACACTATGGCACTTATTGAAACACGCGACCTGACCAAGGTCTACAAAACCGGTCCCGCCGACTTGCAAGTATTGAACGGCATCAATCTGAACATCGAAGAGGGTGAGTTTATCGCCATCATGGGACCTTCCGGCTCCGGCAAATCCACCTACATGAACATCCTCGGTTGTCTCGACCGACCGACGGCGGGCAAGTATCACCTCGCCACCGAGGACGTGTCCAATCTATCCGACGACCGCCTCGCCGAAATCCGCTGCGAGCGGTTCGGGTTCGTTTTCCAGTCGTTCAACCTGCTCGCCCGCACCACGGCCCTCCAGCAAGTTGAGGTACCGATGCAATATGCCGGACGACTGAACCGCATGAAACGCCGCGAACGCGCCGAGTGGGCGTTGACCCGCGTCGGGCTCGCCGAGCGCATGGACCACAAGCCGAACCAACTTTCCGGCGGGCAGCAACAACGCGTCGCCATCGCCCGCGCCCTGGCGAATGACCCGGTGGTGATCATGGCGGACGAACCGACCGGCGCACTGGATACGAAGACCAGCGTCGAGATCATGGATATTTTCCAGGAGTTAAACCGGGAAGGAAAGACCGTGGTGATGGTGACGCACGAAATGGACATCGCCCAGCACGCGACCCGGATCATTCGCTTCAAGGACGGCGATGTGGTCGAGGACACGCCGGTGAAAGACCGCCGCGATGCACGCATCGAACTCGCCGAGATCATCAAGGAGCAGGCGGAAAAGGATCTGCGGCGGGCGAAAGAATTGGCAACTGCCGGGGGTGTTTGACCGGCTGTTTGGAAGCGCACCGGGGAATCCATGATGTTGTCACACTTTCCCGATATGCTTTCCTGCTAAATATAAATAATCTGGTAGGGCGAAACGCTTTTCAATCGTACTTTGTGGTACTATCGCTATAAAAAAGGAACAGTATTTTGGCTGGCAACAATATCCCACCGAAATCGCGCCGATTGGCGGTGCAGATGTACACCGTACGCGATTTCACGGCGACGGGAAAAGAGTTCAGTGAAACGCTACAGAAGATCGCCCGCATGGGCTACACCGGCGTCCAGATTTCTGCGGCGAAGGCTATAGAAAGCGGCGAACTTTCCGCGAAAAATGTGCGACAAATGCTTGATGACAACGGTTTGGTCTGCGCCGCGACACACCGGTCCTGGCAAGCTTTGAGCGAACACACGGACGCCGAGATCGAGTCTCACCAAACGCTGGGGTGTGACTTCACGGCTATCGGCTCGCTGCCGGGTTTGTTCGGGGGCGGGATCGACGCAGACGGCTACCGACGTTTCCTGACAGAAGCGAAACCGGTGATCGAGCGGCTTAAATCGGCGGGGATTCGCTTTGGTTATCACAATCACCAGTTCGAATTCGCCCGCATGGAAGCGGGCGCACAGACGCGTCCTGTCTTGTTCGACATTTTCGTGGACGAAGGCGGCGCGGACCTGTGCCTGGAACTGGACCTTTACTGGGCTTGGGAGGCGGGTGTTGACCCGGTAGCACTTCTCGGGCGTAGTGCCGGACGGCTGCCACTGGTGCATATCAAAGATCGTGAAGTGGTACCGGGTAAAGGGGAGATCATGGCGGCAATCGGGGAAGGAAACATGCCCTGGGAAACGATTCTGCCCGCCGGCGACGCAGCCGGTGTCGGATGGTACGCGGTGGAGCAGGACGTCTGCCCGCGCGACCCGTTCGACTGTCTGCGCTCATCGTACGACTACCTATCGTCGTGTGCGTTCTAAAGTCCTTGGCTGGCACAATGTCCTGTGCGCGGAACCCTGCCCAACAACGGTGCTACGGCATGATTCTTGCAGTAACTTCAATCGTTTTAACGGTTGTTATCGCCGGTTTATAGGGTGAGCTGAGAGTGGCTACACCCATAGCAGAGCGCGGCGAGGCAACGATATGCAATGCCTTCTTAGCAAGGAGGCATAGTAAGAGATAGGGAGAAAATGAAAACACCAATCGAGGTGCGCTTGATGGGACCGAGTTTGCTGTGTCAGGCAATCGGAGCACTGCTCGCGACAGTTGGTCCCCTGTACAGTGAAGGAAACCCGGGAGCGGGAGCAACCGACAGTGATGAGGACGGAGCGGGTGTCTCGGGCGTGCGACGGCGACTTTCTGCAAGCAGTGCGGTGACCACCGTGATCCTGCTGGTGGGAGACGGATGGCAAAATCGCGTCACCGCGGAGGCGCGAATGCCCCGCCGCAGCGGCGTGAGTGCCACGGGAGCACCGCCGCGCTACGCGCTGATCGTCGAAGGCAGCAAGATCGATTTCTATGGCGCACGCAAAATGGCGGTAAACGCGTTCATCGGAACCGACGAGCCTACCACCGTGCTGATACAGGGGATCCAAGCCGCCGCGTCCAACCGCCTGTATTGTTCCCCCCAACTGCTGCCCGCGCTCATCGAGGCGGTCGGGAGCGGCACGATGGGAAGCGGCGCGGCGAAATCCGCCAATGGTGCCGCCAATCGGGCGGAAGATGACAGCACCGCGTCGCAAGCCGCACTACTGTCGTCGCGGGAGCATGAGGTGGCACTGCACGCCGCCCGCGGGTTGTCGAACGATCAGATCGCCGTGTTTCTGGGGATCAGCATTCCCACCGTGAAATTCCACCTGATGCACGCGTTCCGGAAACTAGATATCCAACGCCGCACGCAACTCTATGCGTATATGCCGTATCTCACCTCCGCGACGGAAGCCCTTTTGCCGAAATAAAGAAGATATAATGATCCTATCGTTATGCTAACGGCGACTTTTATCGCGGCGCAGGGGATCGGACCGGTTGCCGAACGCAAAATATGGGAGGCGGGGATCTTATCCTGGGAGGACGCGCTCCGCGCATCGCCCTCGGATTTGCCGCTCAACAGCGTCCAGAAAGACGCGCTACTGCCGCATTTGCCGGAATGGATCGCCCGCTTCGACGCGGAGGATTACGCGTACTTCGCCCGCCTCCTGCCCGCCAGCGAGCACTGGCGTGCCGTGCCGCAGTACATGGACCGGGTCGGGTTTCTCGACATCGAAACAAACGGCGGCTTCGGGGCGGATTCCATCACGGTCATCGGGGTGTACGACGGCGACGAGAGCCGTCTCTATGTCAAACACCGCGATCTGGAAGAGTTTGCCAGCGACGCCGCGAACTACGCGCTCTGGGTGACGTTTTTCGGTACCGGCTTCGATGTGCCGTTCCTGCGCCGCCGCTTTCCCGAAACCGCCTTCGACCAACTCCACGTCGACCTTTGCCCCCTCCTGCGCCGCCTCGGGTTTAAGGGTGGGTTGAAGCGTATCGAACGCCAGATCGGTATCGCCCGCGACGACGCGATAGACGGCTTGTCCGGCTATGATGCGGTGCGGTTGTGGCGGGAATGGCGGCAACGCAAAAGCCAATCTGCGCTCGAACTACTGCTCGAATACAACCGCGCCGACATCGAAAACCTGTCGCTTTT
>JACMIS010000832.1 GCA_014381035.1 Armatimonadota bacterium | reverse complement strand
TGTTTCCGGCGATGATATTGTCGTGCGCCGGGAACGTCGCGCCGTGCGGGGGGCGGGCGATAATTTTGCCGCCGCTCATGCCCTTGCCGAGGTAGTCGTTCGCGTCGCCCAAGAGAGTCAGTGTCATCCCACCCGCGAGGAACGCGCCGAACGATTGCCCGGTGGACCCGGTGAACGTGATTTTGATCGTGCCGTCCGGCAAGCCCTTCGCGCCGTACCGCTTCGCCACTTCGCCGGAAAGCATCGTGCCGCATGTCCGGTTGTAGTTGTGGATTTCCGTCGTGAACTCTACGGGGCGGGCGTCTTCCAGCGCGGCTTTCGCCGCTTCGATCAGTCTATAGTCCAATGCGTCGGTCAAGCCGTGATCCTGCCGTTCCACGCACCGCACCGCGACACCGTCCGGCGTCGGGACTTCGTGGAGCATCGCGGCGAGATGAACGCCGCGTGCTTTCCAGTGGCGCACGGCGTCGTCTACATCTACCGAGCCGACCTGCCCGATCATCTCGTCCATCGTGCGGAAGCCGAGTTTCGCCATCAGGCGGCGTGCCTCCTCCGCGACAAAGAAGAAGTAGTTGATCACATGCTCCGGCTTGCCCTCGAACTTTTTGCGCAGTATCGGGTCCTGCGTCGCGATCCCGACCGGGCAAGTCCCGAGGTGGCAGACGCGCATCATGATACATCCCTGCGCGACGAGCGGCGCGGACGAGAACCCGAACTCCTCCGCCCCCAGTAGCGCGGCGATAACCACGTCGCGCCCGGTCTTCATCTGCCCGTCGGTGGCGAGGCGAACCCGACCGCGCAGGTTATTGAGAACCAGCACCTGTTGCGTTTCGGCAAGACCTAATTCCCAAGGCAACCCGCAGTGCTTGATGCTTGAAAGCGGCGACGCGCCGGTCCCACCCTCGTAGCCCGCGATCAGAATATGGTCGGCGTGCGCCTTGGCGACGCCCGCCGCGATGGTGCCGACCCCGACTTCGGACACTAATTTGACCGAGATTCGTGCCTGCGGGTTGACGTTCTTCAGGTCGAAGATCAGTTGCGCCAGATCCTCGATGGAATAGATGTCGTGGTGCGGCGGGGGCGAAACCAGCGTCACGCCGGGCGTGGTGTGCCGAATGCGTCCGATATACTCGTCCACCTTGTAACCCGGAAGTTGCCCACCCTCGCCCGGTTTCGCGCCTTGCGCCATTTTGATCTGCAGTTCGTCGGCGTTCACGAGGTATTCCGTCGTGACACCGAACCGCCCGGACGCGACCTGCTTGATCGCGGAGCGGCGGTTGTCGTGGAACCGTTCGGAATCCTCGCCGCCCTCGCCGGTGTTGGACTTGCCGCCGATGGCGTTCATGGCGAGTGCCAAACCTTCGTGCGATTCCCGTGAGATCGAACCGAGACTCATCGCGCCGGTCGAGAATCGTTTGACGATGTCGGTCGCCGGTTCCACCTCGTCGAGGGGGACGGCGGGGCGGACATCTTCGCGGAGCCGCATCAGACCGCGCAGGGTCATCGCCTGCTCCGCGTGTTCGTTGACCATTTGCGAGAACTCACCGAACGTTTCGAACGACCCGCTACGCACCGCCTGTTGCATCTTCGCGACCGAGTCAGGGTTCAGGGCATGCTTTTCGCCGAACCGACGCCACTGATACTGCCCGCCCGGCTCCAGTGCGAACGATGCCGCGATCTCCTCGGTCGGATACGCGAACTCGTGCAGTTGCCGTGCTTCGCGCTCAATGCCGTCCATGTCAATGCCCTCGATGCGCGACGGCGTGCCGGTGAAATAGCGGTTGACTAACTCCGACGATACGCCGACCGCCTCGAATATCTGCGCCCCGCGATACGACTGCATCGTGGAAATGCCCATCTTCGACATGATCTTGAGCAAGCCCTTGCCGATACTCTTGATATAGTTTTCGGCGGCTTTATCCACCGAAACCGATTCCGGCAGAATGCCGTCCTCGTGCATTTCGGTGACGGTTTCAAAGACCAGATACGGGTTCACCGCCGACGCGCCGTACCCTAAAAGGCACGCGAAATGGTGTGTTTCCCGCGCTTCGCCGGATTCCAGGATCAGGGCGACGGAAGTTCGGGTGCCCTCTCGGATCAGGTGGTGATGCACCGCCGAGATTGCCAATAGCGACGGGATCGGGGCGTTCTCGTCGTTCACACCCTTGTCGCTCAGGATGATCACCGAGACACCGTACTCGATCATCTCGGACGCCTTGCGGCACAACCGCTCCAGAGCGCGTTCCATCGCGCCGTGCGGCTTATCTACCGGGAACGTCATCGGGAGCGTGGTCGAGCGGAAATCGCCCCAATGCCCTTCCAGGTCGCGCAGGGTGCGCAGTTCCTCGTTGGTCAGCACCGGACCCGACAGTTTGATCTGGTGTGCGGCGGACTCGTCGGGATCTAACAGCGAACCGTTACGCCCGATATACCCTTGCAAACTCATCACCAGCGATTCGCGGATCGGGTCAATCGGCGGGTTCGTGACCTGCGCGAACAGTTGCTTGAAATAGTTGTATAAGGGTTGCGGGCGGTGCGAGAGCACCGCGAGCGGCGTGTCGGTGCCCATCGATCCGATAGGCTCCTCGGCGTTCTTCGCCATCGGCTCGATCAGCAGGCGAACATCTTCCGTGGTATAGCCGAACGCCTTCTGCCGCGCCATCAGGTTCTCGTGGTCAAAATCGTAGGGCGACGCGCCCGACTTCGGCAGATCAGACAGATCGATGCGGTTCTTTTGTAGCCATGCGCCATACGGCGCCTGTCCACAAACCGTGCTTTTTACTTCGTCGTCGGACACGATGCGCCCCTGCGCGGTATCAACGAGGAATATCTTGCCCGGTTGCAACCGACCGCGCTCCACGACTTCCTCCGGGGCGAACTCGATCACACCGGTTTCGGACGCCAGCACGACAAGATCGTCTTTCGTGATGGTGTAGCGCGCCGGGCGCAAACCGTTGCGGTCCAGCACCGCGCCGATCTGAATTCCGTCGGAGAACGCCACGGCGGCGGGTCCGTCCCACGGCTCCATCAAACACGCGTGGTACTCGTAAAAGTCGCGCGTCTGCTCGCTCATCAGGGTGTTTCCCGCCCACGCTTCGGGGATCAGCGTCATCATGGCGTGTGGCAGGGACCGTCCAGCGGCTAAGAGGAGTTCCACGGCGTTATCCAGGGTCGCGGAGCCGGAACCGTCCATGTTGACGAGCGGAAAGCATTTCGGCAGGTCGTCGCCGAGGAGCGACGACGTCAAGCCCGCCTCCCGCGCCTTCATCCAGTTGCGGTTGCCGCGCAGCGTGTTGATCTCGCCGTTGTGCGCCAAAAAACGGTACGGGTGCGCGAGGGGCCAGGACGGGAACGTGTTCGTGGAGAAACGCTGATGCACCAGCGCGATAGCCGACATCATATCCGGGTCGGTCAGATCGGCGTAATAGGCGCGCATCTGGTTCGGGAGTAGCAATCCCTTATAGATGAGTGTTTTCGACGACAGGGACGGGATGTAAAACTCCTTGTCGGCGTGTGGAATCCCGGTCGCATCTTCGATCTCATTCTCGATCACGCGGCGCACGACGTACAGTTTACGGTCGAAGCGGGCGTCGTCGGGGGTTTGCAAGCCGTGTCCGATGAAAAACTGCCTGACGACGGGTTCGGCGGCGCGGGCGTCGCGCCCGATAGTGCGGTTATCGGTCGGCACCGTGCGCCAGCCCAGGAACCGTAGCCCCTCGCGCCGCGTGACGGACTCGATGATCGTTTCGCACTGTCGGCGTGCGTCCTCATCGCGGGGCAGAAAAACCATGCCGACGCCGTACTGTCCGGGGGCGGGAAGCGCAATACCAAGTGCGTCACACTCACGGCGCAGGAGTTCGTCCGGCACCTGGATTAGAATCCCCGCGCCGTCGCCGGTTTCCGGGTCGGAACCGCTCGCCCCGCGATGCACGAGGTTGTCGAGCACCTGCAAGCCCTTCGCGACGATGTCATGGGACCGTTTGCCTTTGATGTGCGCGACGAAGCCCACCCCGCACGCATCATGCTCGAAGCGCGGGTCGTATAAGCCGTTTTTGACCGCGTCCGCCGCCCCTTCGGGCGCACCGGTTATCAAAGCAGCAGTTCTGGTATCCATCAGCGACATAAGATGAAACTTCCTGTTCCTAAACTATAAAAACAAACAAAAATGTTGGGTTTGTCCGGTGGCAGGCGTGGGGAGAATACGCCGATTAATTGCCGGGTCGTGCGAAACGCGAGTATGCGGCACGGCTTTATATGATGTGTACGGCGCGAAGGAGAAACGATGTTACCGGAGTAGCAACCTGTTCTCTTTTGTTGATGTTTATTGAGGATAAAACACCCTGCGACGGTTTCACGTTTTTCGGTTTTACGCCAATCCCTTTCGGGCGAATGGCGGCACCAACGCTTCGTCGCGGCGGCAACGTTCGCTCAAAAGGCGAACTCAAACAGGCACATAGTGACTCGGGAAATCGTCACCCGGATGACACACCCGCAACGAAGGGGCGCGGGATAGGAATATATCACGTTCAAGCGTGTACGGCAAATGGTGTTTCCGATAGAGGTTATCAGCTTTGACTATGATTGGACTCACCGGTGGAATTTGACGTCTTGACGTCAAATTTCACCGGTGATTACTACTGCTACGCTTCGCTTTGCGGGAACGTAGCGACACCATTTTTCAAGCCGCCTAAATAAGCGTCTGCGAAGTCAGTCTTGAGTTCGATCCACAGGGGCATGTGGTCGGACATTTGCCATGTAGACCATTTGCGGAAGTCTCCGTTAACATTTTTCGCTAAGTCAGTGTAGTCGCCTTCCTGATCAAAAACGTGGTCAAAAATGCGGAATGTTCCAGCACTTTCACGCCCATTGTCATTAGTAGCTATACTGACCTCATTGCGAACCGAGTGGAAAGCGATCTGATCGTAGTGTTTGCTTTCATCTACGTTGGTCGCGATTCCTTTGATTGATTCGGGAACGGTGAACTTACCGGCGTAGAGTGCGTCCCATGTCGGATCGTTGGGACCAACAACGTTGAAGTCACCGAGAATAAATGTGTTCGCACCGGTACGCACCGCCCGCTCAGTCATGAATTGGGAGAACAGTTGAATCTCCCTGACCCGCCTCTCATATTTTTCACCGCTCGCCTGTCCATAATATAAGTGCGTGGAACAGAGGTCGAATTTGAACCATCCGCACTGAAAGCTGACGATATAAGGTGTGCGTGCGAACTGTATCCCCGCGTACTTGCCGGAGTTGGGTAAAACGATCTCCCCTGCAATATTGCGGAACGATACCTTGCGCGTGTCATAGATAAATACAACCCGTTCATCGTTGCCTGCGGCACCTTCACAGATATCAGTAGCAAGATACCGATACTGTTTGCCCAGGACGTCCATAAGCCGTTCTAAATCGTACAGGTTCTCGTTCACTTCTTGAACCGCAATAATGTCAAAACGGTTCATAATCTCTGCGATGTAGTAGAAACTCTCACCCAAGCGGTTCTGAGGGTTGAATCCGCTCCCCTTCTTTCGTCCGAAATCACGCAGGTTCCATGTCGCGACAATCAAGTTCTGCCCCAACGATTTACGTGGAATTTGCTGGCTTAGGACGCTACGCAGTCGCACGAGTTGCTTTGCGACGAACTCACGGCGGTTGTTGAACGAAACGTTTTTTAGCCCAGGATAATAAGGCATAGTGATAGTTTCCTTTCTTGCACGCCGTCATTGTGGAACGATCCCAAAACTAAAGACATGCCTCTATAAATTCAGTTTTCGATAGTATGTCTTCCTCCTTACTATACCTATTTATTTAGGAGGAATACGGGTTACAATGGGTCATGTTCGACTTTTTCAAGAGGCGTCGCCGGGAAGCGATCACGCGGGAACCGTTCCCCGAAGGATGGCGGCGGTATGTGCGCGGCAATGTTTCCCATTTCGGGGTGCTTTCCGACGGCGAGCGGGCGCAACTATTAGACGACTTGCGTATCTTCCGCGCCGAGAAATCGTGGGAAGGCGCGGGCGGCTTGACGCTCACCGACGAGATAACGGTCACGATTTCCGCGCTGGCGTGCCTGCTGACGCTCGGATTGCCGGAGCGGGACGACTACTTTCGCGGTGTTTCCACGATCATCGTTTACCCGGCAGGCTACCGGGTTACGGAAACACGTCTGGCGAACCCGGTCGGGGTGCTGGAAACCGGGCATTCGTGGCGGCTCGGCGAGGCGTGGCGCGGCGGACCGGTGATCCTGTCGTGGGCAGACGCGCGGGCTGGGGGGCGGGGCACGGCGCAAGGGTCGAATGTGGTGCTACACGAGTTCGCGCACAAACTCGATATGGAGGACGGCAACGCCGAAGGGACTCCCGTCCTGTATTCCGACGCGCAGTACGACGAGTGGCACCGTGTAATG
>JACMIS010000831.1 GCA_014381035.1 Armatimonadota bacterium | reverse complement strand
GTTTGCACGGCGCGTTCCGCCTTCTCGACCGCGTCGGTCGCCCGTGCCCGCGCTTTGTTCTGTTCCTTGGAATTGGCGTAGGAAACGGGACGCGCCGGCTCGGGTGTCGCGGGGGCGGCTATCTTCGGCTTCGGCGTCGGGGACGGCTTGGCTGGTTGTGGGGTCGCCTGCGCCTCGCGCCATGCCGCGTAGTTGCCCTCCACCGTCAGTACGCCGCCATTGCCGGTAAAGCCGATTGCCACACCGCACACAATGACCGATTAAGGCGTTATTCCTGGGGTCGAACTGATTAGACTGGAACGTCACACCTCGTGGACAGTCCATGCGGAATCAATAATACAGGAAGAATCTTGCTCATGCCTAAAACGGGACGGGACTAACGACGGTTGTGACCTGTAAAACGAACTCGGCGGACACGCCCGGCATCGGGCGCGTCAACACAATCGCCACCGCGTTGGAAACGTCCTGCGGAGGTCGCACAGGCGGGACAATTCCGCGACCGACTATCCATGAAAAGTATCCCCCACTATAGCCTGTAGGCGACGACGAAAAAGCATATGTTAAAACCATATGTTTTATATTGACAGCCCATTATATAAGGTGCTACCATAAGCCCAGGAATGGTACCCATCAGTAATATCCTTCCGTAATACACCGGGTTAAATAGCCCACTGACACGTTTCATCAGGAGAATCGACGATGCGAAGCCGCTCATGGTTGTTTTTTTCCTTACTGGCACTCGGTTCCACACTTTGGAGTGCTTCCCCCTCCGGCGCAGCAACTGCTAACATCGTTGTTACCGCAACTATATGCCCCAAGAATACAGGAGATGGGCTAGACACCGTACAATTTAGTGGCTCACATCATTGGGATACGAGTGTCACGAATGCTACGGGTTCCTATAGGGTATGGCGACTTACTGAGGTCAACTCTCAATACCAGGGCACTCAGCAAGTAAAAAATTATCTGGCTGGTGGGGATGACAGTGCTCCTACCAATTTCGGGGCAACCTTTCAACACGAAGGTTATAGTAACTCGGTCGTTTGGCTGGGCTATTGGCGAGCGATGTCCGGGTATTACGGTTACGGGGGTGATTGTACGGTCAGACCTTCCGCTGGCGGAGTACCGCTGGCCGGCGATGATGATTCCTGTTATGGACAATCGCTCCCGTAAACAGTGAGTAGCAGTCAAGGAGGATTTTGCTGATGCTCATAAAACATCGAAATACGTCGGTATATTGCCATCTGCCTTTCCTTGTACTTGCCTTCGGCTTGGCTTTACCGGCGCAGGCACGCCAGGAATCTCGTGCAACGAAGCAAGCCGCCCCGAAGCCAGGGGCGGTGCGACAGCCGCAGTCGCTACGTGATGACCCGCGATTGCAATCGTTAATATCCGTCGCCCGGCGGCGGCAGACCGGATCACTCCTGTCGGAACTCAGCCGCGTCGCCAAAGTGCGGCTGACGACCGACGAGGCAGACATAGCCATCGGGGAGACGATGCTATTCGCGCAGAAAGTACCCACATGGCAAATCATGGACGCGATGGCGGGTCTGGGGACGAACCGATGGGTGTATCAGGAGAAGACGCGGGGATACCTGCTGATGGGCTCCCGCCACGAATATGACATCCTTCTCCCGAAAAACGAGCACGAGCGGGAGTGCAACCGGCTCGGGATCGAGTTGGCGTCGCTGATAGAAACCACGCTCGATGACTCCGTCAAGAACGCCCTGGCGGAGGAGAGACCCATCGATTCTGTGCCGCAAAAAACATTCACGAATGCCGCGGGGGAAGAGATAGGGTTTGCTCGGAAGAGTTCTTTTGTCAAAGGGATCGCCTTAAGCGACCTGCCCCCCGCCACTGCGGATTTAGCTCGCCGGATGCTCTGGGCGCAGGTCGCAAGCCTGTTACAGCAGGGGCGACCTCCGAACCATCTTCCTTTCCGCGAGGGCACGCCTCTTCCCGCAGACACGACCCTGCGATTCCGCCTGAAGGAGGACAAATCAGGCTACCGTCAATATAAGGTCAATGTCGGGGCGTTGGGCGTGGGGGGAATAGGCTTCAGCGTTTCCGACTACGAACAGCGTGCCAAGAAGCGCGAGGCTGCCTTGCAAACGCGGAGGACGGCGCAAGCGAGGCGCGGCGGATCGCCTGCCGCTCCCGAGTTCGTCTACGAACCCGAGGAAGATCGTTGCAAGCCTGAAGAACTCGACGGTATCGAAGCACTGCAACGCCGGGTACGGATCAAACCGACCCGCTTGACGTATCAGGAAGCCGTGCGGGAGTTGGCGCGGCAGTGCGACGTGCCCTGCGCGACGCTCTGCGAACGCACCATCGCACCGAACAAGTCGGTGCCGATGACGGTCGCGCTCGACGACATGACGCTCCGCGAAGCCCTCGACGCCTTGACCGAGCAGTTCGGCGGCACGGGGGAATGGGAGTGGCGCAAGGCGGGCACACTGATTGCCCGACAACCCCGACTCGCCACCCATTTCTCAGACACACTGGGTAAAGAAAAGCCGAAGTCGGCACCGCCGCCGAAACCGACGAACAGTTCGAACTGACGCGAAACGACAGAGGAACGAGATGTCCGGCTTGTGGAACGTTCGCGTCGGCGAGTACCGGGTTGGTACCAGCCGACGCGAACCTATCCCAACGCTTCCTGTTCGGCGACTGCTTTCTCCCACGCGGCGACGGCGGCGTCCACCTCGTCGCGGAGACGGGCGTGGTCGGCGGCGAGCGTGACGATGTCGTGGTTACGGCTACCCGACGCCAGAATCGATTCCACTTCGGCGAGTTTGGTTTCGCGGATCTGCACGGCGCGTTCTGCCTTCTCGACCGCATCCTGCGCCTTCGCGCGGGCTTTGCC
>JACMIS010000830.1 GCA_014381035.1 Armatimonadota bacterium | reverse complement strand
TTTGACGCACCGGAAAGAGCAGATAGCCCCCCCGCCCCCAATCCTGGGGGAGCCAGAAGGGGAGGCGATTAGTCCGCCCGTATCTCCTCTGGCTCCCCCAGAATTGGGGGCGGGGGGGCTTCCGGCGCATCCGTCGCCATCGTTCTCGCTGACGGTTCGGAGCATCGTGTCCACGAAATCCTGGTCGCCACAGGGCGCAAGCCGAACACCGATTCGCTCCACCTCCATGACGTCGGCGTGGACCGGGGCAGGAACGGTGCGATTCTTACCGACGATTATGGGCGCACCACCAACGACGCGATCTGGGCATGCGGCGACGTGACCGGGGCGCATCAGTTCTCGCATATGGCGGAGCAGACCGCGAAAGCCGTGGTGCGCAACATTCTTCTGCCCGGTTCGCAAAAATTACCGCTCCGTCTCGTCCCGTATGCGACATTCACGTCGCCCGAGCTCGCGCACGTCGGACTGACCGAGGAGAAGGCACGCGAAATTCACGGCGACGCGGTGCAGGTTCTGCGTCATCATTTCACGCAGGACGACCGGGCGATTGCAGAGAACGACACGACGGGGTTGGTCAAAGTCGTTACGGTCGGAAAGCTGGGAAAGATCGTCGGTGCGAGTGTATGCGGTCCCCGTGCCGGGGAACTGATCCACGAGTGGGTAATGGCGATGCACCACAACCTGCCGGTCTCCGCCGTCGCCGATCTGGTCCATGTGTATCCGACCCTGAACGTTTCCAACCAACGTGCCGCGCAGAAATGGTACTCCGGGGTCATGTCCGCGCCACTGGTCAAAGGGGCACTGCGCACGCTCGGATACACGCCGCGAGGAGCAGGCAGTCTGTAGGAAACGGTATACTAAAACTGCCATGCCGTACCAATCGTTCACCCTGGACACTGTTCGATCCCGTTTCGGCTTGACGGTGACGCAAGCCACAGATCATTTCGCGGCGATTCATCCTGTCGCCTCCTCAAACTTCCTCAACGAACTCATCGCCCGGCATCTGCCGCTCGTCCTGGGCAGGTCGAACGAGAAACCGCGCTCGGAACTGCTGGTGGCACCCATCCTGGTTGAGGTTCGCGAACAACTCGGGAGACAGGTCGCGTTGTTTTCCGGCGAACTCTTCAACGTGGACCGGAAATCCGACCTGTACGGCTATTGTGATTTCTTGCTGAGCCGTGACCCACTCATCCTTCAGATCGAAGCCCCCGTGGTCGTAGTCGCGGAAGCAAAAAAGGAAGATGTGACGGCGGGTGCGGCACAATGCATCGCAGGCATGGTCGCCGCGCAGAAGTTCAACGAAAAACGCGGCAAGCCGGTTACGCCACTTTTCGGGGTGCTTTCCAGCGGCACGAACTGGCAATTCCTCCAACTGGACGGCACGGTAGTCACCTTCGATATCCACGAGTACGGGCTATTCGAACTGCCGAGGATTCTGGGGATCTTGATTTACATGGCGTCGGGGGTGAAAAACGGCGGGGCGAAACCGTAGGCTGTTTCGCCCCGCCGTTCCCGGTCTATTTCCCCGCCAGTGCTTTCACCTCCGCTTCCGTAAGCGACTCCTTGCCGTCGGCGGCGAACTGGACCGCTTGCGTGGCGTTGGCGGTGATCACCACGTCGTTGCCGAGTGCCGCCCATTTCGCGAAGTCGGCGTTACGCCGGGTCAGCGCGAAGTACGCCGGAGAGTACAGCTTCACCTTCACGATCTGCTTCTGCTTTTTCGCGTCGTAGGTCGCGTCGGTCCACTGGTTGCCGCGCTGGACGAACGTCCGCTGGTTGACGTTCTGTACCCGCTTGGCGAGATCCTCGCTTCGCTTTTTGTCGAGTCCTTCTTGCTCCTTGTAGGCGTAAAAGTTGCCGACCTGGGCGTTGCTTTTTTGCGCACGCGCCGTCTGCGACGTGTTCACCGCCGATTCGCCCGAGCGGGCGGCGTGCATCGGTGCCGCCGCGGGAGCAGGACCGCTCGCGTCTAACGCGAATGTGTCCGCCGCCCTCCCACCTCCGAGTCCGCCGCCCCCCTGACCTCCGGCACCACCGACTTGCACCCTACGCATTTCGCGTGTGGCAGACCCTCTTCCGGTATTCATCACCGCGACGCCTCCGTCCAGCGGTTCCGGGACGAATAGCGCGGTGTATGGCGTCAGGATTCCCCACTCTTTCGAAAGCGCGATGATCTGGTCCACCGCCTCTTTTTTTGCCGGACCGTCTTCTTTCAGGCGCACGTCGTCCATCAGGTAGCCGATCTTGCGACTCGCCCAGAGGCGGGGCAAGAACCCGGCACCGGTGTCCACATCGGGAAGCGCACCGGTCAGCGTGAACGATTGTGGCTTGCCGTTCGCCTCGCCGGAAAGTGTCAATTTCATCGCCTTCGCCGCGCCGGTATAGCGTCCGACGAGAACGAGTTGCCCGCCCGCGAACAGGTCCGGCAGTTCCCCCGGTTTCGGGTAGATCTCGCCCGTGTTCGCCGCGCCATCCTCTACTGTCAGTTTCAGATTTTCGAGCACGGCGGAACTGGTCTTCGCCACAAAGCGCGACGTTTTCACCTCAATGTCCTCGTCCGGGCGCACGTAATCGGCATCACCACGGAGCGATTGCGCGACGGTGTCGAGGAACGGCACGTCCACATCGTTCCCGACGCCGAACACAAATGTGCGTGCCTTGTTGCCGTTCTTTTCCGTGGCGTGCTTCACGATCTGGGTGTGGCTCGTGGTTCCCACGGTCGGCATCCCGTCCGTGAAGAAAAGAAGCGTGTTGCCGCTGGCGCGTTCCGGGAACTGCGACAGCCCTTCGAGCAAACCGTCGTGAATGTTGGTGCCGCCGTCCGCGACGATGCCGTCCACGAACGCGTTCGCCCGGTCGATGTTCGCCTTGCTCGCGGAGACTGTGTCTGGCGAGAACTTCTCGACACTATCGCTGAACGTCACAACGTTGAACGAGTCCTGCGGGCGCAATTTGCCGAGCGCGAACCGGAGCGTGGATTTGGCTTGCTCGATCTTCTTGCCATGCCTCGAACCGGAACGGTCCATGACCAGCACAACGCGGCGCGGTGCGGCTTGCGCGTCGGGTCTTGCCAGCGTCGGCGAGGCGACGATTAAAAAATAGCCGGACTGCCGTGCGCCCCCGGCGAGCGACGCCGTGTTCGGCAATGCGGCATTGTACGTCAGCATCGAGAGTGCGACACTGCCCGCGCCCGCTTTCGGTGTGATGTACAGATCGAACTCGGGGTTTTCGGTTAATGTCGCGGCGTTAGTAGCGTCCGTTCTCCAGGTCGCCACGGTCTGCGTCCCCTCGCGCTTGGTTTGCACGTCGTGGGTCGGCGAGTAAATGGTGCCCGCGCCGTCCGTGACGGTGACTTTGACGGAAACGGACTGCGGGCGCGTGGTGCCCGGCAGGTGCGGACCGATCAGTGTCCACGCGTACTTTTTGGCGTCGCCGTCGCGGGGAAGCACGGTGACGAGTTTCAGCGTCAATTTGCGTTCGGAGCGCGGCGGAATCGGAAAGAGGCGGGCACGGAGCGCGGAGCGTCCGCTGAATGTCAGCAATGCGGGGTCTTTGCGTCGCCGAACGATCTCTTCATAGGTGCGCGTCGCTTCGTCCTGCTCCAACAAACGCGCCTCCATCTTCTTTTCGCCGTCGTACATCGCGAACGACGAAACACTCGCCCCCGCCGGAATCGGGAACACGAAGTCGCCCTCGGCGTCGCGGTCGGAGTCGTTGCGGAACACGTGTGTCACCTCGGTCTCGGCGACGCCCCCGCGCACCGTGGCGTCTACCGACACGGATTTGACGGACACGGCAGTTGGGAGCGGCATCGGGGGGACGAACGGCGGTCGGGGCAGGTGACGCGGCGGTACGAGAGAAGGCTGTGGAATCGGGCGCGGGGGCGGAACAGTCCCCTGTCGACGCACGGCGAACGCGACGGTGACGGTGCCGAGCATCGCTCCAGCGCAAGCGGCACCAAACACAAACGATTTTGACTTGGAAAACATAAGGCGGGTCTCCTGATACAGAAACGAGTTATCTGCCTGCTTTGACCCGTACTTGTTGTGCTCGCTTCAAAAGATCTGTTTTGGATGGGGCACAATAATGTTCGCTGTTCGCGAACAGCGAACACAAAAGGTATAATGTAAGTATGTTCCGTAACGGCTCTGAGATTATCACGCCAGTTCCTGTGGTTCTCAAGCCACATGATGTCGCGCTACTGCTAAAAGTAATTGCCATAGAAAACCGTTCGGACTCCCAAGAGAGTGATCACGCGTATGCCCCCATACCCCTTCGCAGAATAGCAGAGGCGGCACGGATCAGTCTCTCCGAGGTACACGGTTTTCGGACACGGGCACTGTCAATCGGACTCCTCCGCTCCCAAGGTGAACGGCGTGTAAATCGCACCGGGCTGATGGAACTTCTTACCCATGGCGTCCGCTGGGTTTTCCCTGCGTCTCACGGCGGGTTAGTGCGTGGAATTCCCACCGCACATGCCGCCCCCCCACTATCGAACCACCTTGTCCGTGGATCCGACCCACCCCCGGTCTGGGAACACCCGGAGGGTAACGAACGCGGCATCGCCCTGTCCCCTCTGTATCCGAAGGTACCGGAAGCCGCGTTACTCGACCCGGAATATTATGAACTTCTTGCCTTAACGGACGCCTTGCGTAGTAGCGATACACGGACACGGGAGCGCAATCTGGCGCAGACGTTGCTTCAGGAGCGTTTGGAAAGGAAAAATATGGATGCGTTCTGACAAACGACAAGCATCGTTTCTACCGTCTGCGGCGGCAAACATCGCCATGATTCGCCGCGTCGCGGATAAGTTGGGTACCTCTCTGCGAGAACGTGTGACGTTTGTCGGTGGTGTAACGACTGCGCTGCTCCTTACCGACCCGGCATCGCCGGACGTTCGTCCAACACGAGACGTGGATGTCGTGGTGGAGATCATGGGATACCCGTCGTATGCACAACTCAGTGAGGAACTTCGGGAGCGCGGCTTCCAAGAGAGTGGCGGGGCGGTGATCTGTCGATGGCACACAGACGATCTTATTCTGGACGTGATGCCTACGGACGAAGCCATACTCGGCTTCACAAACCGTTGGTATCCGGAAGCGGTAGCTACGGCGCAACGGATCACCCTCCCGACTCTCACGGGTGAGGAACCGGAGATACATATCCGTCTGATTTCCGCGCTTTGTTTCGTGGCGACGAAGATCGAAGCCTTCTACGGTCGCGGTAATGGCGACTACTACGCGAGCCACGACCTGGAGGACGTCGTAACCGTGGTGAACGGTCGCGCGGAACTGGTGAAAGAGATCGGCGAAGACATCATCTCGTTGTTCGTCGCACGAACCTTTGCGGACTGGTTGGCGTTGCCAGGGTTCACGGATGTGCTGGAAGGGCACCTGCCAGAACAAGGGCGATACAGGATTGTTCTATCCCGGTTCCATACCGTCGCAACGAAACATGGCGGGACGTGAGGCACGATTGTAGCTCCCGTCCCGCCGAACAGTTTACCCCTAATGCGTGTGCGTGTCGCCGCCGGGACGGGCGATGTCCAGACCGGAATCTTTGCTGACCGGGGTGCGTGTTTCCTGCACTTTCGTCAGAACATCGCCGAGAGCCTTCGCGAATTCGTCCGACGTGACCGGCTTGAGTCCGCCAGCCGCCGTCGCATTCTTCACGAACGGGGAATTCGCCGGCAGGTAGCCGCCCGCGACCAGTTGCTTCACCGCATCCGCGCCGGTTTTCGGCGTCACCATCGCACCGGTCTTGCTTTTCGGCTGTTTCGCGACTTTGTCCATGTGTTGCACGAAACGGTACAGCGTGACCGCGAGTTCGTACCGCGTCACCGGCTTGTTGCCGTCATACGCCGGTTTCGTTTTATCCGGCGCACCGATAGCGAGCGGCGATGCGCCGTAACCGTTGACGATTCCGGCTTTGGCAAGGGCGTTGACGCTCGATGCTGCCCAGTGGTTTGCCGGAACATCGGGGAACGCGGAACCCTGCGCAAACGCGGGAGCGGTGATTGTCACGGCACAGACGGCGGCGACAGCGGCGGCGAAAAGGGTGGTTTGTTTCATGGAGTCAGTATACCGGATTGCGGCGAATTTAGGGAATAGGCTGTTCTCGTTGGCTGTTGTGATCGCGGGCAGTGCTTTAGCGATCACAACAGCCAATACAACCCGACGAAACCCTACCGGCTCCCCTTTTTCAATTCGGCTTCTAACAGCCGCCAGTGTCGCTGTAGTTTCAGCCTCCGTTTGAAATACGTGGCTTCCATCTCGCGCAATCGCTCGGTGAGCCGTTCGCGCCACGGGCGGGTGACTGTCGCGCTGACGTTGCCGGATTTACTCTTCCGCGCGGCAATCTCGGCGAACACGGTCGCGATACGACCCCGGTGCGCGGTAAGGGTGCCATGTTCGCGGACCCATTCCCGCGCGGCGTCCCCGGCAACCTCCGCGTCGCCCTCGACAATTCGTGCCAGGGCGTTTCCCCAATCGGCTGTTGTCCGGCAGGAGATGCCGATGTTCGCCTCGCCGGCACCTTCGATATGCGTCGCGACGGTCGGGACGCCGATCAGTCCCGCTTCCAACGCCTTGATCTCGGACTTGGCGTGGTTGAACAAGCGTGACGCGTCGAGCGGTGCCAGGGTGACATCGGCTTGCGCGGTCAGGGCGAACAGGTCGCGCCACGGCACGAACGGGTGGCGGCGCACCCGACCGGCGTCTGCGAATCGCTCCAGCGATGGAGGGAGTGTCACAGTGCCGACGAGCAGGAGTCGGGTTTCTTCGTGTTCTTCCATCACGCGGGCGAGCGAGGACGCGATTTCGGCGAAGTCCACATCGTGTGTCGGGGAGCCGGACAGGTACGCCAGCGTTTTTGCCGCCGGGTTCGTGGCAAGGCGGCGGATGCGCAGTTCGTGCGCGGCGTCGGCGAGGGCGACCATTTCGGCGTTCAGGAAGTTGCGCAAGCAATAGACCGGTTTCGTGTCGGCGAGCGCGATTCGCGCTTCACTTGCCAGAAAATCGGTAGACGTAATGACCGCGTTGCATTCCCGCATGGTTCGCAAGTGATCGTCGCCCTCAGCGCGGTGATAATGATAGAACGCCGGGTCGTCCGGGGGCGAGTTGAAGCCGACCTGGAACGCGTATTCGGGCGAGAAGATCAGGTCGTCCACACTCGCCACCGTCGTCGCGCCGACCGCGCGTGCCGCTTTTAACACCCGATCCGCCTCGCCGTGATAACGCAATCGGTGCAGAACAACTATATCCGGGGCAGGAAAGGTGAAATGGGTATCGGTGATGGCGTGAACCGCCACGCGCACATTCGATGTTGCTAACGCTTCGGCGACGTGGTGGCACCGGTAGCGCGAGGTCGCCGATTGCGGATTTTTCGGCGTGACGAAGACGACATGGAGCGGACGGCTTAACTCAGTCATAGCAGTTGGGCGCGGTTGTCAGTGTATCACAGCCGGGTAGAACTGTTTGGCACGAACCGGGAACGTCGGCGCGAAACACGCTGTCTACGTAAAGGCGTGCCAGTGAAAATGCCACGTAGGAAAGTTTTTTATGCCCACGGAGACACCAACACGTCCGACAGAAATCGTCCCCGGTCATGACGAATCACCGAATTTCCCTCCCGAGAAAATAGCCACCCCGGAACGTAAAACCGACGGCAAGGTCCGCGCCGAGATCCTGCAGGGTCCTTTAGGCAAAAGTGTGCTTATGC
>JACMIS010000829.1 GCA_014381035.1 Armatimonadota bacterium | reverse complement strand
TATCATTATGAAAGTCACATGGCGACGTTTTTGAAACGCTTTAATTCGTTTCGAAACCGCTGTCACTGCTCAGGCTCCCCAGGAAAAGGTCCTTCGTCACCGGATCCAGGGTCGCTTTGTCGCCTGTGTCGACCCACCGGTCGGAAGGTAGGCGATGTAACCCGTGCTCCGATGTCCAACTCCCCAGACAGGCGTTTCTGCCGCGAAATTGCAATCCCCCCCCTGGATTGATGCGGGTGTTGCAGTTAAGAGTTTGCCCCAGATAACCTGTACCCGGCCAGATCCTGGGGCTGCCTAACGCCAGACAGCAAGACGCTTCGGCGTTCCCATACCCCGCGCGTAACCGTGTTGTCATCAGTAGTTCCATAAGAGAGCTGGTGATCGGGATGCCATTACTGACTACTATTCCCCCCTCCAGGGCGCGTAAAAAAGCCGCCCCACCCGATTCCTCACCGATCTGAGCAACGTGCGACGGGGTCGCGAATAGATGAGTCGCCCCGGTCTGTATCGCGGGGTGGAGAAGGCGGGTAACATCCTGCCAACCGTCACCAACCCTGATGATTTCCGCACCGGCAAGCAGACCGGGAAGCAGGTCGCGCAAAATCCCTCCCGCCGTGTCCCACGGCAGGAGGGATAGGATGCGCGTCTCGGCTTCGCGCAGGTGGAGTTGCGGCAGTTGATCTGACAGGCTGCCCCAAACATTGTCGCTGGAGAGCGCGATAAACGCACCGGATTGCCTGAAGATAAAACACACACCCGGTGTCGGCGCGTGGCGTGTCGGGCGCAAGGTCATATCTCCTTCGCGTGTGTCTGGTCCGGATACACCATCCGGTCGCCACACACCATCATTCGAGGAAAATCGTTCCGAGACAGTCAGGCGAGCGTCTACCGCTGCGATGAGTGCGGATGTCTCCTCGGCACTGGATCGGTATGGTAGTGGCACTATGGTGAGTCCTTCCCATAAAGCGGCGATCAGTACCTGAATAAAGGCGGGAGACGGTGGCAATGCGATTGCGATGCGGTCACCGGGGCGAACTTCCGCCGCCCGGAGCGAATCAATCCAGAGCCGCGCACCAGTCCAGAGCGAGGCAGCAGGGATGACTACATCCGGGAACACGACAAGCGGATACGGTTGCTTCGGGAGACGAGAGTACAGGGGACTGCGCCACGGATGAGACGCAGAATCGGCTGGAGACGCCCCCGCCACGCTCTCCTGACCACGTTTTTTCTCCGCCATTGATCGCCCTTATTTCGTACTGCCAGCTCGCTTGACCATGACCCAGTTTGTGCTTGTCGCTGGGTCGCGCCACAGTCGTACCTGCACCAGGGTCGGGCGCATCCGGTAGGTGAAAACGTATGGCACAAGGGCGTTAAGTTCGCCAGAAGCCATGCCTTCTTTGAACTTTCCGTAGATCAAGCGGTTGTTCGTGCAAGGGGCGACCTGGGTGAAAAAATTCTTGCCAATCGCGACGGACGGGGAAATATTGGCGAGACCGGATTCGTAACGGTTGTAGGACTGAATGACCCCCCTATCATCCACGCGGACTACACCAAAATCAAAAGCGTCTAATTGTTCAGAAGTCATCTGAGGGAACTGGCTCAACAATTCATCGGGAACGAAACTCATCGGTTTTTCTTTCTAGGTAAAAACGCCGTAAAGAAGCGGCAGTGATATGCTGGGGCGGTCACGGCGTACCGTTAATCAGCGAGTCGTCATTAAGCGGGTCATTCGGATTACTCAAAGGGTCATAATCCGGGTGGTCCGGGGGGAGTTGCTCTCTTCCGGTTGCGGGGACCACAGACACCGGCATAATCGCGGCGGCGGAAGCGGCGGAAGCGGCGGCGGCAGTCGCGAATGCAGCGGCGGCGGCCGCAACGGCAGGGTTGATGGATCGTTGCACCTCCGCAGTCATTGCCGGAATGACGAAAGGCGTCGGAATGACGGCGGGCGTGGCAACGATCGACGTTACGGGAGCCGCTACCGGCGTAGAGGCAGTGACGGGTGTAAAACGCGGCAAAGTGCCCGTGGTGCTTTCCTCGCTCCGCGCGACGACCGGTTTTCTTTGCGCCGGAACCACATCGTATATGGCAGGAATAACGCGCGGGAGGTCGCCATTCAGTCCCGCATCCGTCTTGGAAACCGCCGGAAGGCTCGGCATCTCCACGGAGTTCATTTGATCCTGAATCTGACCTACCAGAGCGGATACTCCGCGAAACAGCGCAACAATGCGGTGCGCATCGGAGGTCCCCATTTCGCTTTCCAGAGTTTCCCGAGCCGCATACATGGTCATTAATTGTTGTTCCATGTTATTGATCATAACCCTGTACCCCTGGATGATACCGAGGATACCCTCCAGATCCCCCGCGCCGATCTGGCGTTCCATCCCCTCTTTTTCTTCGTATAGTGAGACTAACTGTGCTTCCATACCGGCGACCGTGCTATTCAAATCCTGAATCCGGTTGTTGAAGGAGCGGATCTTCTCCATAAGCTCGCGCGGACTGGTCAGCAGTATCGGATCATTCTCGCCCGCCGGTGCAGGCGTCGGGGTTGTGGCGGATGCCGCCGTCCGAGCCGCGCTGGCAACCTCGTTTTCCAGAGCGCGAACCCGGGCGATAATCTCCTGAGGATCACAGGTCCCCAGGTCACGGATCAAGACAGCGCGGTCGCTTTCCTGAGTGGCAATTTTCGCCTCGAGCCGCTCAATCTGAGCACTGTTGCGGCCGAGGAAGTTCGTCGTAAACATGAACGTTCCGTTTATCTTCTTTCTATATCGGGGTTATGCTCACAGGATAATCCTACTAATGAGCGAGTGTTCGCGGTGGAACGATCTACCGGGGCGAACCGGACAACTCTGATTCCATCGTGCCCAGCAACATCTCCAAATCCTTGACAGCGGCGAGACGTTCGGTCAAACTTTTGACTTTCGTCACTATCTGAGCCGCGTCAGTCAGACCGAGTTCGGATGCCAGCGACTCCTGCTCGTTGCGAAAAGACTGCAACTGAGTTTCCAGAAGCACGCTTTGCGCCTGCGCCTGCGCTTTCGCCTCGCGCTCGGTTTGCAACGCGGCAGTCAACTCCTCGATGCGCGTCGTGCTGATGGCGTGTACCGCGGCGTTGTTGTTTCGCGACGTAACGCCGCCCATGACGCCGCCGCCACTGGCAGGTTTGGATAGCGAGGCGACCTGTGCCCGGAGCGACTGAACAACGGTCGCCATGGCGAACGGTTCACTCGTCCCGAATTCACGCGCGAACAGTTCGCGGTGTATACCTGCCGATTCTAACTGCGCCTCGAGAGCGACGATCTTCGCGCTCAGTTGCATGACGCGTGCGACCAGTCGGGTGGGATCAGCCTCGCCCAACGTTTCCGTGAGCGCGCACTGAGTCGCCTTCATCACAATCATCTCGCTGCTCTGTCGCGAGAGTCGGTCGCTTAAGTCGCCGAGCGTGTCTGCGAGTGCCTGCACGCGTCCCCGTAGCATCCCCGCTTCTTCCTCATTCGCGCCGGTCGCCCAACCGTTCTCGTGGGAGATCGCTGTACCGCCGGAAAAGTCCGCCGCAGAAAGTGTGCCGCTGTAGCTCGACTCTTCTCCCGCGGCCGCATCGTAATCCGTGAGCGGGGAGTCCAGCATCTCGGTGACTCTTTCGACGACCCTCCGGTCTACGACCGCTTCCACTGTCTGTACCAGAATAGCGAGAAGGGATGCCTGATATGCCAGCGTGTTGTCCAGAACGCCGGATTCCGCGCTGTAGCCTAACCGCAGATTCAGCAGATACCAATGCGCCCGCAACTGGATGTAGATCAGCAGGACGGTCTGCGCCAACTCCTCATCGCTACTGACCTGAGCGGCAGCGTCCAGAAATTGTTGGCGCACCTGCGCCGCCATCAGATGGACTTCGAGAACCTCCTCAGGTTCGGCGTCGTCCCAGGTATCCAGACACTCGTTCCAGCGATTCTCCAGGCGGAGGCTGTTCAGCGTTTTCGTTAATAGATTCTCTGTGGGTTCTGCCCGCCGATGAGTGGCTCTATCATGCTCGTCCAATACCGATATCTTTGCGTTATCCTCTGTCAAACTAACGTCGTGCTCGACGACCGGACTACTTTCCATTCCCTGTTCCTAAATTCTAGATTATTTAAAATCGTACCGGGACATATAGCTTCGAGCACCACCAAAGACCCAACAATTAAACGCAATCTGTTCACCTACCCTCGTTGCCAACGAATTTGGTTCGAGGTACTAAAACGGGCTCATACCCCATCGCGGTACCATAAACACATAAGATAGATAATAATTCCCGCATAGATAATAATATTTTCACGTTTATAACTATCAGTAAAATGGGAACACAGGAACGCTGTTTGTTATTAAGCATCCGTAGGTGCTTCGGAATCGAAACACGATGGTAATTGTAGGTTCACCTTCCCTATGCCGTGCAGGAGAAGGCTGATTTGTATGTTCGGTGTCGGCGTGCATGTCCCGGTTAGACGATCAGAAAGCAATAGGATATGAATTCGCCTCCCTCTATACACGTTGGGTATTCGGATGTGGCAAACCGACCGGATACTTCTCCAGCCCCGGATACCACCTTGTGGCTTGGTCCGGATCGACAACTCACTTGTGAAGCAGTCGAAAAAGTTGCTTCCGTCCCGAACCACGCTGCGGTTGATTTTACCCCGGTCGCACAGGAAGCCATGCTGTCGTCATACGGACGCCTGCGCCGCTTGCAGGCTGCCGGCACGCCCCTTTATGGCACGACGACCGGCTTTGGTCCGTTCGTACAATTCACTTCGAACGGTGAGGGCGACGAAAAAGGGGGACACGAGCACGGGGCGGGCTTGATCGCGCATCTGGGAGCAGGGTGGGGTCCCGTCGGCGAGCCGTGGACTTCCGCCGATGTCGTGCGAGCGGTCATGCTGGTGCGGACGAACACATTGGCGCAGGGTATGTCCGGCATACGCCCGGGTGTGGCAGAGCGTTATCTAAACATGCTTACGGGCGGTATCGTTCCCTGTGTACCTCCGGTCGGATCTGTCGGGGCGAGCGGAGACCTGATTCCGCTCGCTCACATCGCCCGCGTTCTTACCGGCGACGGTCCCGTGTTTTACAAGGGGCGGATCGTCCCCAGCACCGATGCGTTAGCCGCAATAGGCATTGCCCCGCTCGCGCTCGAAGGACGCGACGCCCTCGCTCTCACCAACGGGACGGCGTTCCTTTCCGGTATCGCCGCGCTGGCGGTCGCCCGGGCGGAACGCCTGACACGGTGTGCGGAACGATTGACCGGATGGATGTACGCCACGCTCGGAGCGCGGGCGGACGCTCTCGATCCACGCCTCCATGCCGCACGCGGGCACGCCGGTCAGAAGACGAGTGCGCGTCATATACGAGAAGAAACCATCGCCATAGCGCGGGGAGACAATTGGGAAGACGCGACGCGACCTTTACAGGAGATCTACTCACTCCGTTGCGCCCCTCAGATATTGGGGGCGTGCCGCGAAAATCTGGACCACGCCCGGCGGTTGGTCGAGACAGAAATCAACGGCGTCACGGACAACCCTCTTTTGCTGGAAGACAGTGAGGCGTCGCTGTCTGCGGTGGCACTCCACGGCGGTAACTTTCAGGGACAGCAGGTCGCCTTCGCGGCCGACGCTTTGAATGCCGCCCTCGTCCAGATGGCTGTTCTGGCAGAGCGGCAGATAGACGCGCTGGTATCGCCTTCAAGGACCAACGACAACGCCCCGCTTCTGCTGTCATGGAGACCGGGCGCGTTTTCCGGGCTCGCCGGGGCGCAGATCACCGCGACCGCACTGGTCGCGGAGATGCGGGCGCATTGCCACGCCCACGCCACCTATTCGATCCCGACCAACGGCGGCAATCAGGACGTTGTGTCTATGGGGACGCTCGCCGCCCGCATGGCACTGGCACAGACGGAACGGCTCGCCGCCGTACTTGCCGTGCTGGCGATGGCTCTGGCACAACTCACCTTTTTGCGCGAAGAAGGGCTTGCCGCAGGTCACGCGGTCTGCCTGCCGGTCTGGATGCCTCGCTTTGAACCGATACGAGAAGACCGGGCGGTTTACACCGACATCCAGCGTCTTTCCGCTGTTTTTCTGCACAAGAATTAGAAACAATTTTCCAATAATGCCGTTGCCGATTTCTGACGATGAGACTTCGACTGTCCCTCATACCCTCACTGATACTCAAGTTCCTGCCGACAGCCTTATGCCGGAAGCGATGGACACATGGAAGAACGCTCTTTTGGGTAGCACCCGCGCCAATACTCTCCTTCATCTGCCCGACACGGGGACGGTAGATGTGGGAATGCCTAACGCCTTTGCAGAAGTATGTAGTCTGCTATTCCTTCGTAGGAAACCGGTTACTCTGTGGGACGTTCGGGCAGACTCGTTTACGAGGGCGGTGATACAGCAACCCGGTAACTATCACGCCTCACCCGCCGCCCTGGAAACGTTACGACACTTGCACATACAGGTCGAAAATCTGTTCAAGTCGCAGGATGTGAGCCTTCTGTTTCTCGCCGCCGGTGTCCTCGCCTGGAAGGACGAGCAGAGTGGCGAATCGTTTCGATCACCGTTGCTGCTCGTTCCCGTAACGCTGGAACGCAGTGACGCGGGGGCGAACTACGTACTATCGCGCGTCGAACAAAGCGTCGAGATAAACCCCCTTTTGCGGCAACACCTTGCGCAGGAGAAGACTGACTTCGTACTGCCCCCCCTGCCAGAGGAATCGTATCTGGTTGCTTCCGCCTATCTGGCACAGGTCGCGGCACTGGTGGAAGGGCGCGACGGATGGGAAGTCGAGACGCGGTGCCTGCTCGGGCGTTTCCCGCTGTTCAAAATGCGACTGCACGAGGATTTGACTCAGCACGAAGAGCGCGTACAAAGTCACCCTTTTATACGCGCTCTGGCTGGCAATGTCGGCGCGTTGGAAAAACTGACAGTCGCCTCGCCCGACCCGGTTCTCAACCCGAACGATAGCACGCCGGTGCTGCAAGCGTCTTTCTTTCAACTTCTGGACGCCGACCCTGACCAGGAGAGAGCGATAGATGCCGCCGTCCGGGGGCAGAGTTTTGTTCTGCAGGGACCGCCCGGTACCGGGAAAACCCAGACCATCACCAATATTATCGGGGAGTGTGTCGCGTCCGGCAAGAGCGTTCTGCTGGTATCCGGGCGTGTTTCGTCGCTGGAGGCGGTTCACCAGCGTTTAACGGACAAAGGGCTGGGTGATCTATGCCTCGTTGCCCACAGTACCACAACGAATAAGCGCGATATTTTCCAGCAACTGTCACAAAGTTTGAACCTTCTGGCGACGACATCGCCTTCCGGGAGCGATGGGGCGAAGCTATCCAGTAGCGAGCATCAGGAACTGGAAAGGTTGCGAGAAGAGTTAGAAGCCGTCGTGCAGGAACTGCATCGCGTCCGCCAGCCACTCGGCTCGTCACTGTACGACGCTTACGGGATGATCGCCCAGGCGGAAAATCGCGATCCGCTACGAAGCGAATGGGCGCAACACCTTGCCGCGACCATGGAAGGCGTCGAAGGCGTTTCCGAACCGGAGTACCGGCGACAGGAAGACGCGGTCGCCCGCCTGACGCAGCATCCTTTATGGACCCGAATCCCGGACAACGCGATCTGGCATGGAGCATTCAAGCAGTCCATCTCGGTGCAAGCGCAAGCCAGTTTTCAAAACGCCCTGGCAGACACCCTCGCTGCTTTGTATCGTGTGCAACACGCTGCCGCTTCCCTATCCCGGCGTTGCGGATGGGAACCGCCGCAGGGACCGCGCGATGTGGAACAACTCCTGCAAACTGTCCGCCTTCTCCTCGCTGCGTCACCACACTGTTTATGGCTCCTCGGACAAAATAGTGACGATCTGACCACTAGTACCCGCCTGTCTCGCTATCGCGAGCAGGTCACACAGCTTTTTGCCCGTGAAACCGAGTTGCGATCCGCGCAGGACGCTTTACTCGAACGATACAGCGCGGCCATCCTGCGTCTCCCGCCGGAACAGACCACCGAACTGATCGAGCGGATGACAAAGCGACAGGAAGCGGTTCTTCTCCCCCTCCTGGGCAAGGACTGGCAGGATACCGCGATAAATGCCGCCCAAAAAGGGGGGCTTTGCGAGGTGCTGGATTCGCTACGGGCAACTTGTGAACGTCTTCATGCGGAGGTACTTTTTTTAGCGGATGCCTGCGGCGTTTCCCCGGCGAAAATACCCGATGTCTTGACACCGTCCGGCGACCTGCGGACCCTTCTTCGGGTCGCGGCGGTGGCGGGCGAAATCCCTGCCTTTTGTGCGGGCTGGCTCGCTTCCAAAGACGGCGTTTCGCGCCGACGAAAGCTGGGTGATGAAGCGGAGCGACGCTGGAAACAATGGGGGGAACAGACTGCGGAACTGTTTGCCGGGTACGAGGAAGAGATCCTCACTCTGGATCACGCCGCGCTACTGGCAAGTCTGGTAGCACCCGCGACCGGTCTGAACCGTTTGGTAAATATTGACGCCCTGCGCAGCCGTCGCGTCTTGCAGGGCGTCAAAAGACCGGGGGATTCCGATGCGGAACGCGACGTAGTCGCCGACCTGAAGCTGGCGCAGCAGGCAAGGGCAAATCAACTCTGGCTTGAGGAACATGCCGCCTCCTTCACGGACGCCTTCGGACCTGTTTATCAGAACGAAGCGACTGACTGGGTCTTTCTTAACAACTTGTTGGATGGGGCGGAAAGTCTGTGCATTGCGGCGGCTACAGGCGGTTTGCTGACGAGCAACGATACGGGCGAGGTGTCTGCCGCTTTTGTTTCTCGTGTTGCGGAATCGGACAATTTTCGAACGAATGCCTGGAAAGGTCGAATCGAGTCAGTCGCCCGCATGCTCGTTTACACGGAGAGCGTATTGGACCGCCTTGTCGTTCTTGCCGACACCCTACCATCCTCCCAGTTAAGTTTTGCGGGGATCGCTCGTTGGTGTGAAATGCACTGCCAGTCACTGCGCGATCAATGCGAAGCGGTATCGGTTGCCGCGAGTCTCCGATTGCCTGCTACCGCAGTGGCGGCACCACAGGAGGACGAATATCCGGCGGTCGCCACACTGATCGCCGATCTAATCAATGCCAATCTCCTACAGGTGGTCGAAGCGAACCTGAGCAAGGAATCGTCACTACTCGCGCCCACCCTGTGCGGTCCCTTTCTTCAGAGCGAAGCCGTCAATTGGGAGGCGGTGGGGGCTGTCATCGAGCAAGCGGAAGGGATACATGCGTCATTCAAAGAAGCAGGGCGAACGTTAACGGCGTCTTTGTTGGATATGCTTTCGAAAGACGACGACATGACGCAACACAGCACCCTTTTACTGGAGCAGTTGACGTTGCGACAGGAATGGGAAGCCATGGAATCTGCTCTGGCTGGATCAACGGCGTGGTTCCAGCCCGCGTACGCGCGGATTGACAGCCAGCCCCTTGCAGACGCCCCTTTTTCCGCCCTCGCCTCATGGATAAAAGTGCGGCAGTACCACGCGGAACAGATACCCCGAATACAGTCCGTTCTCGCTGTACGATCGGAGTGTGCCGCCGCCGGTCTGACCGACTTTTTCGACGGGTTGAGCGGACGCCCCGGTGAGGTTCTGCCGCCTCATATCGGGCTTCCTGTCTTTCGAGCGGCGTTTCATCGCGCCTGGGTGAATACCGTTATCGCCCGGACCCCGGTCTTGCAAGCTTTCAACGGGGTGGAACACAGCCAGAAGATCGAGCGTTTCCGCGCGCTTGATCGTCGGATGATGGAAGAGGCACCGCGCAAAATCCGGCAAACCATGAAAGGAACCAGAGCGAAGCAAGCACTACGTAGCGAGGTGAACCTTTTGGCAGGTCAATTGGCACGGCGCCGAATCGGTGAGGTTCGCACACTTCTCGCCCAGATTCCAGGGCTTCTGCTCGCGCTGAAGCCGTGCATAATGATGAACCCTTTATCGGTCCGTTTATTTCTCGACCCTGACGCCATCATGTTCGATGTCGTCCTGTTCGACGACGCCTCACAGATCGCCACCGAGGAGGCATTGGGCGCGATCGCACGGGGCAGGCAGGTCATTATCGCAGGTGATAGCCAGCAAATCCCACCACTGCCGTTGATGACTGAGGTTCAGAACGTGCGCGAGAGTATCCTGGATGCGGCTAACACTCTTGTCGCGCGCGGCTCATGCGCGTTCCAACAGTTTGCCCTGAACTGGCACTACCGCAGCCAGCATGAGTCGTTGATCGCCTACTCGCGCCGGTACTTCTACCCAGACCTTGTTGCTTTTCCTTCCGCATCGCGCCGCTCGGCTTTGGAGATGGTCGTTTTGCCGGGCGCAGACGCGGACGACGCAGGTGCCGTCGTGGACGCCCTGCTGGCGTACGTCCGGCGTGAGCCTTCCCACTCGGTCGGAGTTGTCGTTCTGGATGAGACCGCCCAGATCAGCCTCATCAACGAAATCGCCCGCCGCAAGACGGACGGGGGCGACAACGCCGGTGCTACGGATGTCAAACAACTATGCGAAACAGAAAGCCGGGGATTTTTCATAAAAACTATCGAGAATGTACAGGGCGATGAGCGAGACATGATGCTCCTGACTCTTCCCAGCAATCCGAGCCGCTGGGGCATCCTCAATCAGCCCGGCGCACGCTTCCTCCTGAACGTCGCCGTGACCCGTGCGCGTCGTCATATGATTGTCGCTGCCTCCCTGACCCCGCCATTCGCCACGGTCGCGAATAAGAAAAAAACCTCACCCGCAGGCACGATCCTGGCACAATTCCTTGGAGTCGTGCAGGAAACGATCCAGGGGAACGGCGGCGATTCTGCCGCACGGCAGGGGCAGGAACGGAAGGGGACTTACGAGCATCTAATCCCGGTCGACCTGGAGGAAAAAGGCTATCCTTTTTCCCGGAACGTTGGCACGGCAGAATGCCAGATTAGCTTTGCCCTTTCTGACCCGGATTCCCACGACCGCTATCTGCTGGGCATACTGTGTGATGGTCCTTCCTATGCGCGCGGGGGGACCGCCCGGCAACGTGACCGTCAACTGCCCGACATGTTGCGGGAACGTGGTTGGGACCTGAGACGCGTCTGGTCGCAGGATTGTTACCAGAAACCCGAGGAACAGAAGCGGACCATCAAGGATGCTTGTAGCGACGCCATACGGGTTTCGAAGGTGAGCCGGGCAAAGTAGGACGAAACAAAAGACCCGCGATAAGTCGCGGGCTTTTCGCCCCGCGAGCTCGTCCGGCGGATAATCCGCTTTAGATCGCCTGCGAGACGAGTTTTTCTACACATGCTCGCCGGATGCGGGTTCCTTTGGGTGTCCGCACCCAGAAGGCTGGTGGGACTGACCGCATCCCGGACAGTTTGCTTCCCAAAGATCCCAGAGCAGCGGCAATCTCAGTCAGCGAGGGCAGCAAGGCGTCGCCCGAAGCGGACGTGAACACGATCTGCAGTCTTTCCCCATCCGGTGAGTGAAGCATCGCGTCCGTAATGAAAGGAAAACGCTCGATAAGACGTGCTTCCCACAAACCCGCCTCAACCCGGCGACCGTTGCTCAGTTTAAAGTCATCGTCATCGCGAGCGACAAAGTACAGATCCGGTTCGCCCGCATCGTCGTCCACCATGCGCACGATGTCCCCGGTTCGCACCCGGCGCGTCGGCGAAAGATTTTCCAGTCCGAAACCCGGCTTCCAAACGCCGATACAGGCGTTCTCCCCTGAAAAATGAAGGACGTCATCCTTGTCACAGACCGTTTGACACCCCAGTGGTTTCCCCAGATACCCCGGTCCTGGCCAGTGCCCGGGTTCGCCGAGCGCGATGCCCGGTCCCGCCTCGGTCTGACCATATCCCGCCCGTAGCCGGGTTGTGGATAAAAAAGCCGCCAGATCGGCGTCCACAGGTGCCCCACCCACAACGCCGCCTTTCAGAGAGCGAAGAAAGCATCGCCCGCGCTCCGTCACGCTAAGATTTCGGGCGATAACGGGCACGGTATTCATGTGTGTGGCGAACGTTGCTTCGCCTACGTTCTGGATAACATTTATAAAGTCTCCGCCCTTCGAATCGCTGTCTACCCGCGAGATCTGCGCACCGGATAACAGAGCGGGCAACAGGTCCAGGACAAGCCCAAAGGAGTGATGCCAGGGCAGTACGGACAAAACGTGCGTCTTGTCTTCGTTCAAGCCGAGACGTGGCAGATGGCTTTCAAGAACGCTCAGCAGATTACGGTCCGAGAGCGCGATAAGCCGTCCGCCGCCGGGCGACGATGTCCCTGACGTGCGTAAAAGAAAGCGTGTGTCAGGTGTTCGGGCCAGCCGGGCTTTCCGCGGACGGGTGGCGCACGCGACGCTTCCCGGATTTGCGCCGTTGAAAGGCAGAGGAACGGAAGTCCTCTCTATTTCTTTCGTGAGCGACGAGTCGGTGATGACGCAACGAGCGTCGGTCTCTATGATAGCGTCCTCTAAAGCGTTTAGCGAGGAAGGCGGTGGCATTGGGATGATGGTCAGTCCTTCCCACAAGGCGGCAATAAGGACTTGAATAAAAGAACCAGAAGGCGGTAACGCAAGGATCAATCGATCCCCTCTGGTCAACGCCATCTCGCGGAAAGCGGATACACAAAGACGTGCTCCCACCCAGATTTCCGCGGCGGTTGTCTTCTCCCCACTACGCGAAAAAACAGGACGGGGTTGACTGTGCAGGCAATGATACAGGGGGTAGTGCCACCGGACATGAGCGTGTTCTGGCTCCCCCACCCTAAGCGAATTTTCGAGACATAACGTGCCACCCTCCGTGATAATGGGAGTAAACTGTGTGGGCACGGCAGCGGTGGTTGCAACCTTCGCGTCGGCAATAACGGCAGTCACTTAATATTCCTTTCCATACGTTTCTACCAGGTCGCGTATCTGCTCGTGTGCGACTGGAGTGGACTGGTACGGTCGTGAGGTGTCAACATATTCACGTTCTTTTCATTTCAGCCATCATCCCGGTACGGATAGAAGAATCATCTGGTGTCGGTCAAACCAGAGCGACCGGGTTGGGCGTTGTCGTAACTATAACTTGCCGGAAAAACGTTCGTCCCATTTTAGTTCGGTTTTGAAGGCGTCGGAGTGACACCCACGGTAAGTAACCGCAGTACATCTAAGCGATTTACTTCTCAACAACCAATACTGCGGGATGGAATCCCTTCCGTTTCTTCGAATCTTCAGGTGTGTGGTAACGCTATCGCCGTCACACCCGATTTCCTTTCTGCGTTGCTAACTCGTTCGCTTTTCCTAACCACAAACGGCAGGAAAAAGAATAATGGGTAAGACAGAAACAGCAAAGGAAACAACCTATGAAAACACAGAATGGAACACGGACGCTGTTGTGCGCTCTGCTCGCAGTTACTCTGCCGGGCATGGCAATGATCGTCACGGGCTGTGGCGGCAAGAAAGACCAGTCGCAGATCATCGGGCGGCTGCTCAACTCGCCCACCGAGTTCGCGAACCGCGATCTGGACATTGTCGGCAAAGTGGTCAACACGTTCGACCCGACCGGTGGTCTTTTTGGGCTCGCCGCATACCAGGTCGAGGACGGTAGCGGCAAGATCTGGGTGATCAGTCGTGCCGGTGCGCCGTCGGTCGGGCAGGACGTCCGCCTCAAAGCACGACTGCGCCGCGATCCGCTTCCCATCGCGGTCACCCTTCCCGGCGTCAGCGTGACCCTTCTCGACGGGTTAGAGCGGCAGAGGAGGTGAGGTCAGATTGTTGGGTTATTAGGTGGTTGATGCGCCGAAGTAGCATAACCACCCAATAACCTGACCACCCAATAACCTGATCACTTCTTCAACGCGGGGGCTTTGTCGCGGTTGGCGACGGCGACGGCGGTCAGGAAGATGGTTCGGGTCACCCGCTCGTATTTCGGGAAGTCGATCTTATCCACTTCGTCGGACGGGCGGTGATAATCCACGTGGACGCCGTCGAAGAAGAACGCAATCGGGATGCCACGCTGGGCGTAGTTGTAATGATCGCTCCGGTAGTAGAAACGGTTCGGGTCTTTGGGATCATCGTAGCGCAGATCGTAGGAGAGTTTCGTGTAGTCACGGTTCACCTTGTCCACGACCTCGCCGAGTTCGGTGGATAGCATTCGCGACCCGATGACATAGATCGTATTGGGGTCGGAAAGCGTCCGATTGCGTGCCTGGGTATCGTTCGCGTCCGGCTTGCTTCGCCCGATCATATCAATATTGATCTGCGTCACGATGTCGGTAATCGGCACCGTCGGGTTTTCCGTGAAATGCTTCGACCCCCACAAGCCTTTTTCCTCGCCGCAGTGCCAGACGAACAGGATACTGCGCTTCGGGCGGTTTTCAGGTTTGGACCCTAACGCCTCCGCCATCGAGAGCAGAGCGACGGTCCCGGAGCCGTCGTCGTCCGCGCCGTTGTTGATGCGGTCTCCGCTCGCATCGGGCGTGGTTCGGATACCGATATGGTCATAATGGGCACCGAGCGCGACGTACTGGTTTTTCAAACGCGCATCGCTCCCCTCCCAGACCGCGACAACGTTCTGCGTGGTCGCATCCTCGACCTGCACCCCGATGGCGAGATTTGCGGACTTGTTCGCACCGAACACGAACCCCCCGGCTTCCGTTTTTGTCTTCGGGTCGGCTAGTGCGGTGTCCAGCGTGATCTTCTCGCCCGCGAAAAGCGCGGCAGCGGCGGTCGGCGAGAGCGTGATCGAGGGCAAGCCGTTATCGATCCGGCTGTCTTTACTGACGGGTTCCGTTTGCACGCGGCGGGGCGATTTTGTGCTCGCCACTCGTCGCCCCCACGCTTCCGGGTCCGTGGACCGCGGCAGTTCGATGATCCCAAGTGCACCGTTTTTCGCGGCGTATTCGCTGGGTGCCAGCCAATCCGTGCCCATTCCATCAGTCGTCAAATCCCGAGTCGGGGGAAACAGACCAGGCGCAACGACGACGATCTTGCCGCGCACATCCAGCCCCTTATAGGCATCAATATTCTTCGATTTGATGAGCCACCCATGCCCGACAAACACGAGCGGTGTGGAAGCGGCAATCGTGGCGTTATCCAGACTCGCCGCGTTCACCAGAAAATCGTCCCCGTAGCGAAGTGTCTTCCCGGCGACCGTCGCGGTAGATTTGGCACCGTCGAGTATTAAACTACGAATCGTGATTTTCTGGAAGTAGGTGCCGTTGTCGCCCTTCGGGACGAACCCCCAGCGATCCAGAAACGTCGCGATATACCGCGCCGCCGTATCCAGACCGTTCGAGGGGGTATCCCGCCCCTCCAATTCATCGGACGCGATAAAGGTCAGATACGAGCGCAGATTACGCTGCGTGATGGTGAATTCCGCCGATTTTTTCGCGTCCTTCTCTCCCAGCGTACCGGCAGCGAATGCCGGAGCAGAGAGGGAAATAATCGCGGAAAG
>JACMIS010000828.1 GCA_014381035.1 Armatimonadota bacterium | reverse complement strand
TATTTTTTGTGACGGACACGCGAAATTTATACAGGCGGATATTGCCTATCCTACCCCCGGTGTAAAAGGAGCGGCAGCGACAACCGCAGACCGGAAAAAAGCCTACATATCCGCAGCGAAGTTCTTTGCATACGACAAGACGGAGCGCGATTGGCTTGAGTTACAAAGCAAGTAATCGCCGGTAAATCGGAAAAACGCCGCTCAGTTTTACGGTTGCGCGGCGTTTCTTCTTTCTATCGGAAGATCTTATAACCAGGTACCGGCGACAATTCGTTCAGTTGCCGGTTGCGATATACTGGCGGCATGGGTGATTTTTCCTCGGCAACTTCTGGCGAACGCACCGTAACCGTTCGCCGTGCCACTTCGGAGACCGATATTTCTCTTTCGCTGCACCTGGACGGCGACGGGGAAAGCGACATCAAGACCGGGGTCGGCTTCTTCGATCATATGCTGACGCACATAGCGCGACATGGTCTGCTTTCCCTGACCGTTTCCGCGACCGGCGACACGTACATTGATGACCACCATACAGTCGAGGATGTCGGTATCGCGCTCGGTCAAGCCCTCCGGGAAGCGGTCGGCGATAAACGGGGGATCGCCCGCTACGGCGACGCCACGGTTCCGATGGACGAGACGCTGGTGCTTTGCGCCCTCGATTTTTCCGGGCGCGGCGCATTCTACACCGATCTTCAGTTCCCCGACACGCGCATCGGACCGACGTTCGCGTCGGAGTTGGTCGCGGAGTTTTTTCACGCCGTCGCCCGGAACGCGGGGATCACGCTACACATTCGCACCCTCGCCGGAACCAACGCGCACCACATCGCCGAAGGCGCGTTCAAGGCGTTCGGCCGCGCCCTCGCGATGGCGGTGCGTCACGACCCGCGTGTTGCCGGAATCCCTTCCACCAAGGGAGTACTGTGACCATGGATGTCGCGATCATCGATTACGGTGTCGGGAACCTTCGCTCGGTTCAGAAAGCATTCGAGACGCAGGGGCATAACGCGGTAATCACGCGGGATATAGACGCGATCCGCGCCGCACCGCGTGTGCTTTTACCCGGTGTCGGCGCGTTCGGGGCGGCTGCGAACACCCTGCGCGGAGTGGGATTGGAAGACGTCACTGTAGAGGCGGCACATTCCGGCAGACCGTTTCTGGGAATCTGTGTCGGGATGCAACTCCTTTTCACCGAATCGGAGGAGATGGGGACGCATCGCGGCTTGGACCTCATCCCCGGTCGTGTGCTCCGTTTCGACGAGCGAAATATGGGCGAGGCGGCGCAGGGAATAAAAGTCCCGCAGATCGGCTGGAACGCGCTACATTTCCCCGACGCCGAACGCCGCCGCTCGCCCCTTTTCATCGGTCTGAACGAGGGCGCGGAAGTGTATTTCGTTCACTCCTATTTCTGCCGCCCGGAGAACGACGCCATGTTTACCTCGGCGCGAACCGATTTTATCGCCCCCTATACCTCGGCGGTCTGGAACGGAGCGAATGTTTACGGCACGCAGTTTCACCCCGAAAAAAGTGGCGACATCGGTCTGCGCATCCTGGACAACTTCGCCCGATTGTAGAAAGGATCACCCTGCTATGGCAACGGTTACTTTAGAGCGATCAACAACGGACAGCGGAAGGGTACGACCGATCCCGCGAGTACGTCCCGCGAAAGAGGGAATTACGTTCGCCGAGTATATCGAGCGGGAGCGCGTGTCGGATGTCAAACATAATTTTGTGGATGGTGTGATGGAACTCGTCTGGGGTGAAACAGGGGGAGTCGTGTCGGGAGCGTCTTACGAGCATAATCTGATCTGTACGAATCTGATCGTGCTTTTGGCAAATGCGCTCCGGGAAACGGGTTGCGAACCCATCGGTAGCGATATGCGTGTGGAGGTTGTTAACTCCCGTCTATACTACTACCCTGACCTGATGGTTGTTTGCGGCGATCCGCAAATAACCCCCGACGAGTGTCTGCAAAATCCGACTTTGATTATCGAAGTACCGTCGTCGTCCACAGCGGCTAAAGACCGTACAACTAAATCACGTCGTTACCGGGCGATAGATTCGCTTCGGCATTACATTTTAGTTGACCAATATGAGCCCCTTGTCGAACATTACAAGCGACAGGAGGATGGAAAGTGGCTCGTCGCCGGGGAGTACGACTCGCTCGATGACACATGGCAGTTCACGCTAAGCGAAACCGAAATCGCGATCCCGCTCACGAAAATCTACCGGCGAATTTCCTTCCCCGAAACCGACCCGACCGAGACCGAAGAATAGAATTCATGCTTGAAATTATCCCTGCTATTGACCTTTTGCGTGGCAAAGCCGTCCGGCTACAGCGCGGCGATTTCGCCTCCGAGACCCGCGTCGCCGAGGACCCGATCAAAGTCGCCGCCCAATTCGCGTCCGAGGGCGCGACGTTTTTGCATATCGTGGACCTGGACGGCGCGCGAACCGGCGACCCGCAAAACCTCACCGTGATTCGCGATATTATCCGCCGCGTGCCGAACCTGCGCGTTCAGGTCGGTGGGGGAATCCGCACCATCGTTCGTGCCGAGCAAGTCCTGCGAATCGGCGCGTCTCGCATCATTGTGGGAACGACCGCCGCGAGCGATGCGGCAGTGATCGGTGCGATGCTGGAAAAGTACGCCGAGCAGATCATTGTGGGGGCGGACACGAAGGACGATCATGTCGCGGTGCACGGCTGGCTCTCCGCCTCCAAAGAGCGCACCGAGGATTTCGGTTTGCGGCTGGCGGCACTGGGGGCGAAACGGTTCCTTTATACGGATGTTTCGCGCGACGGCATGTTAGAGGGCGTAAACTCACAGGCGACGGTAGCATTCGCACGCACGACCGGGAAGCCGACACTGGCGTCCGGCGGGGTGTCGGGTCCCGGGGATATAAAAATTCTCGCCGAATTGCAACCACACGGCGTCGAGGGGGTCATAATCGGGAAAGCCTTGTACGGCGGGCAACTCACGGTCGCGGACGCGCTGAAAATCGCCCGCATGGGAGCGGAGCGAATCAAATCATTGACGCCGCCCCCACCGGGATCCACCGGACCACTCCCGGACTGGCTTAAAGAGGATTAGCGTATGCTTGGCTACATAGGGACAGCAGAGTTATTAGTGATCGGCGCGGTACTGGTCTTCAGTGCTGTACCCGTCGCCGTGGTGGTTTTTCTGGCGACCCGAAAGCCGAGGATCGCCGCCGATCAGGCGAAAGAGATAGCCGACTTGCGTGAGGAAGTCGGAAGGTTGCGCGAACACATCGCGCGGAACGAACAGGATCCTCACAAACAAAGTGCCGGGTCACACCACACTATCAGTGCCGATGACTCTGTTTCAAAACTTCGTATCGGGCAGCGGTGAAAGGATAAAACGGGTTGGACCATTTTTTCGAGGGTATAGCGGGTGTCGTCGCCGTCGCGGGATTATTCGGCTGGATCCCCGTGATGGTCTGGTGGAAGCACCGGATTCGTTTAGAAGAGATTCGTAGCCAGCGCGGCGCGGGCATGAATGAGGAAGCCGTCGCCGCTTTGCGCGAGATGCAACGCGAACTGCGTGATCTGCGCGAAACTACGACCAGGTTCGACCTGTCTTTCGATGCAGGACTCGACCGCCTTGAAGAGCGTGTCGTCCGTGTCGAAGGACGCTCGATGACGCCGACGGCATACCGCAACGGCGCGGCGACAGGGATAGAGGAGCCGCAAACGATCCTGATGGGAAGTCAGGGACGGTAGGAGACGTAAATGGAACCAGGAGTTCTGGCTTTAATGATTCCGCTTTCCGCCATCGGCACCGGGGCATTGGCGATATACCTCGCGCACGTTCGCAAACTTGCTGAAATCAAGGCGCGGACAGGCGTCGTCGAAAACCGTAACACAGCGAATAATGGTAACGTTTCAGGCGACGTTCGCGCCGAACTGCAAGCCTTGCGTGAGGAAGTGGCAAAACTGCGCGATACGTCAACGAAATTCGACCTGTCGTTCGACGCGGGGCTTACCCGTCTCGAAGACCGGGTCGCCCGCGTTGAGGAGCAGAACCATGCGGCGCGTTCTACTCCGGTCAGTGCCGATGAACCCGCCGTGCTTATGGCGCGGAGCCGCTAACCGCGCCGGTACCGTTCTGTCCGGCACTGGTAGCGGGAGTGTCGGGGCGGTTCGAGTTGCGTGCCGCACGTCCCTGGCGGATCGTCGGGTTTAAGGAGCCGTTAGGGACGGTGATAAAAACTGCGCCACTCTTCTCGTTATAGGCAACCTGTGCCCCCATGAGATTACCGACATCGCGCAAAGGTAGGAGAACGCGCCCTTGTTGCAAACGGAGCGGCGCGGTGAGTGCCCGCCCTTCGCCGTTGACTATCGCCCGCGTGGAGCCGACGACAAGGACCATGTTTCGCGTCCCTTGTTTCAGGTTCGCGGTCTGTTTCGCGTTGTCCCACGTCGCGCCGCCGCCCAGATGGTCGGTGACAAAGCGGAGGGGAACGTACAGTGTGTTGCCGAGCATACGCGGCGCAAATTCGCCTCCGGTCGGTTGCCCGTTCACATAAAGTTGATGGACGGAACCCTGTGCAAACACCGGTGTTACGCAGCCGATGACCGCGAGCATGGCTAAGAATCGTTTCATTGTTGTGTCTCCGTCAGATTATATACCCGCACGATGTCGCATTGACACCTCGCTCCCTCGAGCCTATAATAAGGCAAACGCGGAGGGCAAACAGTTTCGCCTTCTCGCCAACCGAACGTTCTGGAGAACCGATCCCCGTGGACCTGCAACCGATAGAAGTTTCCCGCATTATTGAAGACCCCGAACAGCCCCGCAAAGCGATTGACGACGCTGCATTGCAAGGGCTTGCCGACTCGATCCGCCAGCATGGCGTTCTGAACCCGATCACGGTCGCCCCACTCCAGGGAGTGGATGGCTATCGTATTATCACGGGTGAGCGTCGCTGGCGTGCCTCCCAGATCGCCGGATTGTTCGAGATACCGTGCATCGTGCGCCCTGCCGCCCCTACCGACACATCGGACAAAGCGACCGAGCAGTTGATCGAAAACCTGCAACGCGAAGAACTCGCCCCGCTAGACAAGGCGCGGGCGATCAAGGCGTTGAAAGAAGGGATCGGCGCGACAAACAAGGAAGTCGCCGGACGGCTCGCGCTTTCCGAACGCACGGTCGGCTACCTGCTCGACCTGATGGACTTGCCGGAAGAGATCGGCGAACAGATCATTTCGTCCCCAAACCGTCCGTCGGCGGGAAACCTGACCGAGAAGCACGGGCGGTTCCTGCGCCAACTCAACGACAACCCGGAGGCGCAAGCCGCGCTGGTCGAGAAGATCAAGGGCGATAAACTATCGTCCGACGAAACCGCGCTGTACGCGAAGGCTCTGCGCGAAAGCCCCGACGATTTCGACGCGATTTTAGGCGAAGGACCGGACGGTCTACGCAAGCGGTTCGGCGGCGGCAGGAGCGGCGATGACATCACCGGCGGCGGTCGCGGTAGTGGCGGCGGCGGCAACCGGGAGCGGGAGATCGACTATCACGAAGGAGCCTACGACGGCGGACCGCTCGCCGGAGACAGCCCGTTGCCGTTCTCGATGAGCCGTGCTATGGTGGGCATCGTGGAGCGGTTGCCGCAGGTGCTCGCGGAGATCAACCTGGCGAAGGTGGACAACGCCGCCGACCTGGACAGCATCGTGGACATGCTCACCGCGACGCGTAGCCGTGTGGATGAATTGCTCGGAGAAGCAAGACGGCGGATGTAGATTCTGTTCGGGCGGCGAGCCGCTCCGCTATGCGCCTTCGGCGGACGCACCGGGTGCGGGAAACCGCGCGGTTTCCCAG
>JACMIS010000827.1 GCA_014381035.1 Armatimonadota bacterium | reverse complement strand
GCGACTTTTGGCCGGAATTGATGAATGGCAGGGGGTGCCGTATCGCTGGGGCGGGCAGACGAAATCGGGCGCGGACTGTTCCGGATTTGTCGGCGCGGTGCATCGCACGGTCGGCGTCAACCTGCCGCGCACCTCGAAGCAGATGGGCGAGACACGGATGGGAACGCGGGTCCGCGACGAACTGCGCTACGGCGACACGCTCGTTTTTCCCGGTCATGTCGCGCTCTATATCGGCAACGGGCGAACGGCGGAAACGGTCGGCGGCAGTAGCACGAGCACGAACGGCGCGGTCAGCAAGTCCACCATCTGGCGGCGGCGCGAGGTCATTGTGAAGCGGTTTCTGCCGTAGGACGTTCGGGCGAACGCCTAAGGTATGTTGCGCTCACACGCGGCGCAGACGTGATGCAGGGCGGCTAACAGTTGCGGTAAAAACTTCATCGTATAAAGTTCTGTCACGTAGACGCCTCCCGCGTGAGCGAGTCGATAAAATTCCCACCCCTGCCCGTTGCTGACTACGCCGTATACATCGATCCGGTGACCGTCCGCCTCGTTCACCCCGCGGCAAGCCGCCATCTCCGCCACGCACTGTGCGCGTCCCTGCGCGAAATCGTCACGCTTCGCTTCCACAGCGCAGAGAAGCGGCGTTTCTACGAAGGCTCGTTTGGGTGCGAGTAGGTAGTCCGCAATCCCGGTAAGTGTCACGCTTTCCAGGGGTTCCCCTTTCCATACGCGCAGGCGTGGAAATTGCGGCATGGTTTCGGTGAGCAGAATATCAATCAGGAGCAGTTTCGCGGCTTCAGAATTGGTCAGGCTGAACGAATCGAAGCGTCTCAATGCCTCGGATAGGAACGCGCTCGGTGGGCGTGGTTCGGCTTTGATCTCCCAGGACAGAAAGTCTGTTTGCCCGGTATAGCGCATCGCTTCCTTGAGCGACAAGCCGGAAAAGTTGCGCTTCATCTGGGCAGAGGGTGGCTTTACCGGCAGTGTGGATTCGTCTTGTTCCGAGGCGGAGAGTTCCATGTTCGTTATTCCCGTGCGAATTATACCCCGTTATCCACAGGCGATTTTTGTCGCATCCGTGTTATCATACGAAACGATGCACGAAGAAAACTTCCCCCGCAACATCGTTCTGGTGGGCTTTATGGGGTGCGGGAAATCCACGGTTGGCAGATCGCTTGCGACACGCCTTGGGAATGGCTGGCGATACGTGGATTCCGACACACGACTCGCCGAAGTCGCCGGGTGCGACATTCCGACGCTGTTTAAAAACGAAGGCGAGGACGGTTTTCGACGGCGTGAAACCCAGATCCTGACCGGTTTGTGCGCGGGCGAGCGACTCGTTATTGCGACCGGCGGCGGCGCGGTCCTGCGTGACGAAAACATCCCGGTGCTCCGTTCGGCGGGACTGGTCGTCTGGTTGACGGCGCGGGCGGACGTGGTCGTCTCGCGCACAGAGCGTCGTGAAGCCGACCGTCCGCTTCTGGCGAATCGCGGCGACAAAGACCTTCTCACGCATATCTTGACCCTTCTCGGCGAACGGGGACCGCGCTACCAGCAAACGGCGCATGTGATCGTAGATACATCGGATCGAACGCCGGATAATATCGCGGCGGAAATAGAGCGAAAGGCGCAGCATTGGCAGAAATAGTTCACGTTCCGCTGGACAACGGGCGGGCGTATGACATTCATATCGGTGCGGGATTGCTGGCGCGTGTCGGTGAGATCGTCAAAGGGGTCGCACGCTCGAATCGGGTGGTGATCGTGTCACAACCGCCGATAACGAAGCACTACAGGCAGGCGGTCGCGGATTCCCTTTCCGATGCTGGGTTCGACGTGGACGCCGTCCTGTTTCCGGCGGGGGAGCGGTACAAGAATTTGCGAACGCTGGAGTCGCTGTACGGCAGGCTATACAATCTTCATCCCGCGATAGACCGCAAAACGCTCCTCGTCGCGCTCGGCGGTGGGGTCGTCGGCGATGTAGTCGGGTTTCTGGCGGCGACGTATCTGCGCGGCTTGGACTACGTCCAGATCCCGACCACGCTTCTGGCGATGGTGGACTCGTCGGTCGGCGGCAAGACCGGGATTGATTACCAGGCGGGCAAAAACCTCGTTGGCGCGTTTCACCAACCCCGCGCCGTGATCGCGGACACAGATGCGTTGGCGACACTGCCGCGCCGCCATCTCGCGTCGGGTCTTGCCGAGATCATCAAATATGGGGTGATTCGTGACGCGGAAGTCTTACAGAAGGCAAGCCGTGGGATTGATTTTCTGCGGCGCGGCGATCAGGAAACGACCGCCTTTCTGGTGCGCCGCTCCTGTGAGATCAAAGCCGACGTGGTGACAAAGGACGAGTACGAAACCACCGGGCTACGGGCGATTCTGAACTTCGGTCATACCATCGGTCACGCGGTCGAATCCGCGACGCAGTACCGGCGATACAAACACGGCGAAGCCATCGCTATCGGCATGGTGTCGGCGGCATTGATCGGCGAAAAAGTCGGCGCGACGCCGCCCGGTACCGTCCTTTTCGACATCCGCACTGCCTGCTTGACGGCCGGGCTTCCCTGCGATTTACCCGGCGACGTTTCCGATGACGATCTGATCGCGCTTCTGGGACGCGACAAAAAGGCGGAAAACGGCGTCGCTAAATTCGTCCTCGCCCGTGCTATCGGTGATGTGGTGACGGGAGTCACGGTGGACGAAAGGGCGATCCGGGCGGGGCTGGCGATCCATCGAGCAAATTATAGCGCACCGAAAGGTAGCAAGTCATGAAGGCGATGATCTTAGCGGCTGGCGAGGGGACACGACTCCGTCCGCTAACGCTCACGCTTCCGAAACCGATGGTACCCGTGGCGAATGTGCCGCTTCTCGTCCGCACGGTGCGACTGCTAAAACAACACGGAATCACGGAGATCGCGATGAACCTGTATCACCAAGGCGAAGCGATCCGCGAAACGCTGGGCGATGGTTCTGCATTCGGTGTTCGACTACACTATTCTGTCGAAACCGAACTGATGGGAACGGCGGGCGGCACCAAGTACATGCAGGACTTCCTGGATGAAACGTTCCTTGTCCTGTACGGCGACAATCTGTACCGCGCCGACTTTGCCCCGCTGGTCGAAACACATCAAAACAGCGGCGCACTGGTGACGATTGCGACATTCACGACGTCCAACCCGACCGCTTGTGGGTTGGTGGTAACGGACGAAAACGGTACGGTGACGCGCTTTCAGGAGAAGCCGCCTGCTCACGAAGTATTCACGGATCAGGCGAACGCGGGTGTATATGTTTGCGATCCGGGTATTTTTGCCTATATCCCTGTCGACACCGTGTACGATTTCGGTCACGATGTTTTCCCGGTAACTCTGGCAGACACAACGCACAAAATGGTGGCGCAACCGCTCACGGGCTATTTGCAGGACACCGGGACCGTGGAAAACTACCGCAAGGCGAACTGGGATGTTCTGGACGGTGAGACCGGCGATCCGCCCCTTGCTATCTGCGGCATGACGCTGGGTGAGGATACGATGGTCGCGTCGTCCGCGTTTCTGGATGGGCACAATGTCATCGGCGGCGACTGCTTTGTTGCGGAAGAGGTCACGCTGACCGATACGATTCTGTGGGACGGCTGTACCATCGAGCGTGGCGCGACCGTGACGAACGCGATTTTAGGGCGACGGGTCGTCGTTGGTGCGGGCGCGGTTGTCGGTGCAGGCGCGGTACTTGCCGACGATGTCTCGGTCGCGCCGGGTGCCGTTGTGCCGGAGAACGCCCGCATCGTGCCCGGAACCGTGATAAAGAATTAACCAACCATGATCATCACGCAAACTCCCCTGCGTATCTCGTTCGCCGGTGGCGGCACCGACTTCAAGGGCTACTACGAGAAAAGCGGTGGCGCGGTGCTGTCGTCCGCGATTGACAAGTATATCTACGTCATTGTCAAGGAGCGATTCGACAAAAAGATCCGCATCGGCTATTCGCGCACCGAGATGGTGGATGCCGTCGCCGAGATCGAGCACGAGTTAGCCCGCGAGGCACTGCGCATGACGGGCGTGGACAGCGGCATCGAGATCGCGACAATGGCGGACATTCCGAGCGAGGGTAGTGGTCTGGGGTCGTCCTCGGCGGTCACAGTCGGCTTGCTTCATGCCCTGTATGCGTACAAAGGCGAACTGATCACGCCGGAAACACTCGCCAAGCAAGCCTGCGAGATCGAAATCAGTATCCTGGGGAAACCGATTGGAAAACAGGATCAGTACATCGCGGCATACGGCGGCTTGCGCTTTATCGAGTTTCATTCGGATGAAAACGTGTCCGTGACAACGGTCCCGATGGACGACGATAAACGGCGACGGTTCGGCGAGAATATCCTCCTGTTCTATACCGGGGTGACGCGCAAGGCGGACGGCATCCTTTCCGAACAGAAAGACAATATTGACGCGCAAGTGGAAACGCTGGATAACATCCGGGCACAGGCACGGGAGGTACATGACGCTCTCGCGGAAGGGGTGATGAACCGGATCGGGCGAATCCTGGACACCGGCTGGCGACACAAACGGCAGTTAGCCGGCCGCATCACGAACAGCGCGATTGACTCTATGTACGACCGCGCATTAGACGCCGGAGCGTCGGGCGGCAAGATCGCCGGCGCGGGCGGCGGAGGCTTCCTGCTCCTGTACTGCCCGCCCGACCGTCAGGCGCAGGTCCGCGAGGCACTGAGCGACCTGAAGGAGTTGCCGTTCGCCCTGGAACGCGACGGCACGAAAGTGATCCTGAACGCCCGCCGATAGCAATTTCGGACGCAAGCCGTCCGAAATTGCTTTAGCAAACCCCAACTTTCGTTCGATATAGCACTCGCAAGCGCGGATCGGTGAGACGGACGGGTGTCGCCCAGTTGGTAGGGCAGTTATCGTTTTCCAAACCTTTGTTCGGTTTCCGAGCCGTCGGTGAATGGTTATCGGGTCATTGGTTCGAGTCCAATCACCGGTCTGGTTTCACCGGTCCGCGCTTGTTTCGTGTGCGGCGTGGCTCAGCAGTAGAGCGTCTGATTCCGGCGCAAGCCGGGGTTCTCGACCTCGCCTTCTTATCCGAAAATATCGGGTCGTCAGAAGTCGGTTATCTTGGGCTCAGAAGATCGCGGGTGCAACTCCTGTCGCCGCACAAAAACATGTCGGTCCGGTTTCGATGATGCGGCGTAGCTCAGCAGTTAGAGCAGGGAACATCCCGCAAGGGAATATCCGACTTCGCCTTCTTATCTGGCAACCGCCGGGTCGTCAGGAGTTGGTTATCATCCAAATTCCCCGGTCGCGGGTGCGAATCCCGCCGCCGCTGTCTGTGTCGGTTCGGGTCGCAGTGTGTGGGTTATCTGGTATATCAAGTTCGACTCTTGGACCACGCCGGAAACGGTGCGGTTATTCCCACCACGTCCCTTACCTGAATCGCCTGTTCGTGGAGAATGTAGCTCAGTGGGTAGAGCAGCTCGCGTCGCGGAGAAACGGTAATACCTCCCCGATGCTTTCCGTTTCCGTTTTTTATCCGCTTCGGCGGGTCGTTGGTAAATGGTTATCGATTATAATCGGCATGTCGGGCGTTCGACTCGTCCCATTCTCCCTCTAAGATACGCGCCTTTTAACGAACCGCTTCGCTGTATAATAGCCGCATGGAAACCGCACCTTTTTTGCCCCGTTTACGTCAAGCCGTCGCCGCCGTTTTGCCCGACATTATCGCCTTGCGTCACGACCTGCATCGTAACCCCGAACTGTCCGGCTCCGAGGAGCGCACGGCGGGCATCGTTTCGGAATGGCTGGCACGGCACGGCATTCCGCACGAAACGCGGGTCGGCGACACGTGGGGCGTTGTCGGCGTCATTGAGTCGGGGCAAGGGCGGGGCGACCGGACGTTCGCCCTGCGCGGCGACATGGATGCTCTGCCGATCCAGGAAGAGCGCGAAACGTCGTATAAAAGTACGGTTCCCGGCGTCATGCACGCGTGCGGTCACGATGGACACACCGCGAATCTGATGGGCGCGGCATTAGTACTGAACGCACTGAAAGCCGATCTGCCGCCCGGTCGCATCAAACTGGTCTTTCAACCCGCCGAGGAGACGGTACGCGGCG
>JACMIS010000826.1 GCA_014381035.1 Armatimonadota bacterium | reverse complement strand
TTACTACCCGTCCATTCCCCAACACCGACCGTCTCTTCATCGCGGGCAGTAAGCGGCTGCCCGTTGTAAACGGCGTTCATACGAAACTGCCCGCTGCCCAACGCGGAAACGGCGAACCGCTGGTCGTTGCCCGCGTTCCATGTCCCCAGCGTGAGTAAACCTCCTCCGCTCATATAAATATCGAAGCAGTATCCATTTGCGAAACCGTTCCCCGTGACTCGGTAAGTGCCCTCGGCGATTCCCGTGCTGTCCACTACGTCGAACTTGAGGGTTAGGGGGGCACCCGGCGTACCCGATCCGCTCGCAGCGGAGTAGGGTGTCGCCGTCAGCGTGTGGCTACCGGCACCGGGGGTCCACGGGTAGTAGTCGGCACCGTTGCTGCCATCCCCGGCGATAGCGTAAGGCACCGCGCTTTCCACCCGGTAGTTTGCGTTGCCGTCCAGCGCGAAGCGTACCGAGCCGACCGGGGTGGGAGCCGTGTTGACCCGGATGCTCAGATTACGGGTCGGTAGCGTCGCCAGGTTCAGTGTGGCAAAGTGCGGGATCGGGTCGTAACCGGCGATGGGTTGGTCCGTATCGGCGTTGATCAGGGTGAAATTACGCACCCGTTGACCGGTGTAAGTCAGTTTATAGATCGTGCCGCTATGGTCGTCGGAGATGAACATATCCCCCTGCAAATCAACGGCAACGTCCACGGGTTTCCCCCACACCCCGCCATTTTGCCATCCGGTCACCAGATCAATCTGGGTTCCGGGTCCGCTCGTGCCGTTCCAGGGAAAGTGGACCACCTTGTAGCCAGTCCCCTGACTCCGGTTCCACGACCCATGCAAACCGACCGCCGCCCCCTGCTGATATGGTCCGGGGAAGTTCGTTTTCTGTAGAAACGAAAACCCGAGCGGGGCGGAGTGCGCCTGGATTCCCTTCGTCGGCGACGTAAACAGTGACTGCGCGTACTGGCTCCAGTCGCGGTTATGATCATAGCCGGGGTCCAGCGGCATGTTGTCGAACCCGCTGTCCGGGTTGGGATACGCGAAGGGCCAGCCGAGGTTGTTGCCGTCGCCAATCTGGGTCATGTATTCGGGCGGGTGGTTGTCCACGTACTGCGTGACAACCCGTCCATACCAGCCCGTTGAGTCGTTATACGGGTATTTCAGATTGTCGCTGTTGTTGCTGACCAGCCACACCTGGCTGGTTCCGGGGAGCACGTCCAGCCCCTCCGCATTGCGAATACCGCGGGCGTAAACGCGCCCCCCGGTACCGTCGGCGTTGTACTGAAGCACGGCGGCACGCGGCAACGTCGGGAAATCGGTAGTGGCTAACGGCTGGTCGACGCCGGGATTGTCGTTGCTTGCCGAGGCACTCGATATGTAGAGTTTGTTGTCGGAGGTCAGGGCGATATTTTTGAGCGCGTGCCCATGCGAACCCTGCAACTCCGGTCGCGAGGAATCGGGCAAACCGGTAACCACGTCCTCCAGAGTGCGTGCGGTCAGGTCGCCGTTGGCATAGACACAGCGGCGTATCCGGTTGGACTCAGCAATATAAAGGTACGTCGTTGCGCCGATCCGGTGGAACACCATGTCGTGCGGCAGACGCAGCCCGGTAGCGAAGTCGGAAACAGTCGGAGCGTTCGCGCCGTTGGGACGGAGGAGTTTGATATTCCCCTGCCCATTGCCGGTCGGGTTAGGCTGTGAAACCAGCAACCGTCCGTCGGGCGTGATTGCGAGGAACCGGGCTTTAGGAACGCGGGCGTAGACGGATACGGAAAAGTTCGGCGGCACCGTCAGCGAACGCGTAACATTGAAGGGCGCGGAGCGCATGCTCGTCGGCACCTGCACCTCGCGCGAAACCGAGGCAGGTGCCTGCGCCAGTGCTTCCTTGCTCGCGGATAGCACAGCGAGCGTTCCGAGTAGCGACGGTGCCAGACACAATAGCACACTCGCCGGTGGGATAGGACACCCGCGTACCCATCCCGCACAAGTCACATGACTTTCTTTTCTCATAGTCATTCCTTTCTTCAGCCGGGCACGTCGCGGCACGGTGCCGAGTCCCGGTTTGTTCTGAAGTTGCACAGAGTCTAGAGTCCGAACCACACGGAACAAACTACACCAGAGGTTTGTTCAGGTTCAGTATACCCAGCTGTAGCGAGGATTTGACCTACCGCGAAAGGACTTGTACCGACCAGTCGGTGATGTCGAGCGACGGCTCGTTGATCAATGGTCCGAGGTGGTCACGCACATCGTTTTGCGGCTCCGTTCCGGCAGAGTTATCGCGCCGCTGATCCTGGGTGACGTCAATCGTGATAAATGTGTTCAGGCTCCCGACATCGCCCCCGCCCTGACCGTCGCCCAGCGCGTCCCAGAGTTTCGGCGCGTTCGGGTCCACCCCCGCGGGAAGATTGTTTGTCGCCAGCAGATTCAGTTTCAGATAGCGAGCGTTCGGGTTGGGGAGTCGCGCCAGATCGAGTCGGAAGCGCAGAATCCGCTCCCCGGTTTGCGGCGGCGTTGACTGATCCGGCTGCCCCACAGACACAAAGCCACCCAGTCCCGCCCCGATTTCGTACGGTCGGGCGGTCGGTGCGTTGTTCGCGTCGGTCGGGACGCGGTACACCTCGTATCCCGACAGTCCGCCGAAGTTGCTATAAACCACGGTACCCACGAAACCCTGTTGATTCGCCTGCGATGCGGCGGCGAACCCGTTGTTCCACGGCGGCGCGACCACCGGCACCGGACCGGCGTCGCTGTTTTCGTCCGTGCGGTGGATCAACGCGAAGTAATAGTAGTTCGGGTTGACCGCCCCGTTCAAAGTCATCGTGACCTCGATCAGCCGTGAAGCCGTGGTGTTCGTATCGGTCGGCACTTTCGCGCACGAGGTGAGAGCGGTAGTCAAAAGCAGTACGCCCATGACACGTAGAGGTAAAGAAAAACGCATATATTTGTTTGGACCGCTCCTGTTGTGTTTTGCTTCGCGCCGGGCGAAAAATCGGGAGTTTTTACGGAATGATGCCGAGCATCAACAATAACGCCGTAATAAAGCCGGGCGTGACGACCACAAACAAAGAGAAACTGAGTCCGATATTCATCAGAACCCGCCCGACCCGGTAACGGCGATGGCGAACGAAATATCGCTGCAGAAAAATCTCGACGATCCAACCGGCGCAATAGCAGATGTTCGCCGCGACGCCGATGACGGCAGATCCGGCTAATATGCCTCCCCACGCCGCGTTGCTCGGGACACTGCACCCGACAACAACCACCGTCACGATACCAAAAGCACCGACGATCCCATTGTAGGCGAGACGCCGTTTCTCCCACCACCGAACAATCTCGCCGTTGGTTCGCGATTCGTGCGGTATGAAAAACAGAAAGTATTGCAAACGCCGCCAGGGGGACGCCTCCGGGAGCGGCGGCATCTCCTCCGGTTCAGGTATCGGTTCGCCGGTCAGATGTGGCAGGGGCGGTTTTTGTTCCACACAGACGAGTATACCGTTTGCCGCTACCGCCCCGCCGTGCTAAACTGATTCTCGCCATGTCCTCCGAAATTATCGAACAGACGCAAACCGCCACGGGCGGTTTCGCCGAACAGATCGCCCGTTTATCACGCGGCACCGCCCTTATCGTTCCCGAGAACGGTTTACTCGCCAAATTGGAAAAGTCCGCCAAAACCGGCAAGCCACTTCGCGTTAAACTCGGTCTGGACCCGACCGCCCCGGACATTCACTTAGGCTTCGCCGTCGTGCTCCGAAAATTGCGCCAGTTCCAGGATTTAGGACACACCGTGGTCATCATCATCGGCGACTACACCGCGCTGATCGGCGACCCGTCCGGGCGATCCGCGACCCGCCCGATGCTCTCCGCCGAGGAGATCCAGTCGAACGCCGCGACGTATGTAGACCAGCTCGCGACGATTCTGAACCGCGAGAAGACCGAGGTGCGTTTCAATTCGGAATGGCTCGGCAAATTAGGTTTCGCGGATGTGGTGAGCCTGACCGCGAAGATGACCGTGGCGCAGGTATTGACCCGCGAGGATTTCAAGAAACGATGGGACGCCCGCGAGCCGATCTCACTCCACGAACTGCTGTACCCGCTCGCGCAAGCCTACGATTCGGTAGCGATTGAAGCCGACATCGAGATGGGTGGTCTGGACCAGACGTTCAATATCCTCGCCGGGCGCGAACTGCAGGGCGAGATGAACATGGCGCAACAGATCGGCTTGTTCATGCCGCTTCTTGTCGGATTGGACGGGCAGAAGAAGATGTCGAAGTCGCTCGGCAACTATGTCGGCATCCGCGAAGCACCGCTCGACCAGTACAGCAAGGTCATGAGCCTCGCCGACGAACAGATGCGTACCTACTTCCTGCTCTGCACCGACGTTCCGGAAGCGGAGTTCGACGCGGTCCTCGCTTCCGCTTCGAACCCGATGGACGCCAAGCATCGCCTCGCCACGGAGATCGTCGCCATCTACCACGGGCGCGACGCGGCGGAAGCGGCTTCGGCGGAATGGAAGCGCATCCACAGCAAGGGCGAGTTCCCCGCCGACGCGCCGGAAGTCACGGTCACGGAAAACCCCATCGGCATCCTTGCCTTGCTGGAACTGTGCAACGTCGGCACCTCGAACGGGGAACGACGGCGGCTCGTAGAGCAAGGCGGCGTTTCCGTCAACGGGGTGAAAGTGGAAGACGCGAAGGCACCGGTCACGGTCGCGGACGGCGACGAGTTCAAGGCGGGCAGACGGAACTACGCGCGGCTACGGTTAGCCGTCTGACTCTGGTAACAACAAATCGTCCACAGTTAGCGGCAGGTGTGGCGCAGCAACCAGCGTCACGCTGCCGCCCGGTTCGCGCATGTCGCGCTGATAGTTGCCGCTCTCGGTGAGCCGATGGTCGTAGACGACGCGCCCGTTGATGTCGATCACGAGGTATTGCGGCACTCCGGCGCGGGCATAAACGCCGGATTTCATCACCAGGTCGTAGTCAAGCGTCGTGTCCGACACCTCGATGAGGAGGAGAATATCTTCCGGGTGTGGTTCTTTCGTCGTTATCTGTATGCCAGGCTTATTGAGGAGAGTGATACTGGCTTGTGTGACTACGTTTTGTTTGCCGAAACGCCCTTTTAACCAATCCTCGGCTTGACCCAATGTGAGTGCGTGCGGCAGATATTGCCCCGTTTGCGGGCGCGGATGGACGGCAAACGGTAGTCGAGGAAGCCGAGTTCTTCCATCTTTTCGCAGTCAGCACGGGTGAAGCGCACCGCGAGTTTCATCACTTCCGGCGACGGCGGCGGCAAAAGCACGGTCATGGACTGGGTTCTCCTGTGGTCATTATACAAGGTTTTAGTGTTCGTTTTAAGGTGTTCAAGGGCGCAGTTGGTTAGTCGGTCTATGCAATCGCCCCGGTGGTTACCGTTCATTTCCGTGAGCGGGCGGCGACGAGTTTTTCGGGGACGATTTGTTCCTCGATTTTTCTACCGCATCCGCCGGAAAGGATGGTGTCGGCAACCTCGGGACGTTCTACAACCTGATTGACACGCTGACGGATGGTTCGGCACTCAATACGCGGTTTTTCGACGCGGACGGGGGCTATTCGTTCGGCAACGGTGCTTCGAATGCCAATCTGTTCTTTAATGGCGTCGCTGTGACCACGACGGTCGTGCCGGAGATGGGAACGCTCTCGTTGTTCGCACTCGCAAGTCTCGGCGTGCTCGGACTCGCTGCCCGGCGCAAACCCTAATGCGTCGCTGAATGTGCCGCAACGCCCTCATGCGTGAGCGTCACCGGGGCGATGGTGCCGTCCTCCCGGAAGACCAGCCGGTCTACGCAGACAACGCGGTGGTTTCCATCCGTTTCGGCGAGCGGGCGGCGGTGATAGCAGATCACCCATTCGTCGTCCGTGCCGGGGAGTTTCAACACGGAATGGTGCCCTGCGGCTTTTGCGACATCGGTGTCGTTTTCGAGTATTTTGCCCCCGTATTCGAAGGGTCCATACGGATTATCGGAAATGCCATACGCCGCGCAGTAGGAATGGTCCGTCCAGCCGCCCTCGCTCCACATCAGGTAATACTTGCCCCGCCGCTTGATCATGAACGGTCCTTCCACGTACCCCGGAGACGGCGTGATATCGCGAAACGCACGGCAGAATGCGCACATGGTCGGGGTCAATGGTGCGACGACACAAACGCCATGCCCGCCGAAATACAGGTACGCTTTGCCGTCGTCATCCACAAAGCAGTGCGCGTCAATCGCCTGTGCGCCATGCGGATAGCCGGAAACGAGCGGAATGCCGATGGCGTCGCGGAACGGTCCGGCGGGCGAGTCCGAAACAGCGACACCGATCCCCGCGCCGTCCCCCGCCGAGAAATAAAGATAATACTTGCCGTTCCGCTCCGCGCACGACGGTGCCCACGCGGCGTAATTGGTTGACCAACCAACGTTCTTGAATTCAAGAATGACGCCTTCGTTGCGCCAGTCGGTCAGATCGTCCGACGACCAGCATTCGTAGGAGGTTTGCTGGGCGAACGGGCGGGAGGTAGTCGGGCAGATGTAGTAGCGACCGGCAAAACAGTGCATTTCCGGGTCCGCGTACCACCCCGGAAAAACCGGATTGCCACTAAATCGCGGCGGCGTAATAAATTCCATATCGGTTTGTTCTATTTGCAGTTAGCCGTTCCCTTTTTCTGTTTGTCCCTGACGGACAAACAGAAAAAGGGAACGGCTAACTGCAAATAGAACAAACCGATATGGAATTTATTACGCCGCCGCGATTTAGTGGCAATCCGGTTTTT
>JACMIS010000825.1 GCA_014381035.1 Armatimonadota bacterium | reverse complement strand
TTCTTAACCCTTTGTTTATATTTTTTTTTTTGGCGGGTCTAACCCCCCCCCCCCCCCCCTTCCGGGGGGTTGGCTGCCTCTACCCCCGACGCGGTATAATCGAAACCGACATGACCCGAACTGAAAACACTTTTCTCGATGAACTTCTCGCCGTCGCGCAAGACGGGGCGTACCTCGCCGGACGACGGACGCTCGCTTACTTCAATACCGGTGTCGTCCCGGACATCAAGGACGATTCCAGCCCCGTTACCATCGCCGACCGGGAAGCCGAACAGGTGTTGCGGGCGCGTATCCGGCAATCGTTCCCCGATCACGCGATCTTAGGCGAGGAAGAGGGCGAGGACGCGGCGACGGAAGGTGCGTCGGTGCGATGGATCGTGGACCCGATTGACGGCACGAAGGCGTTTGTCACCGGCGTTCCGCTGTACGGCGTGCTGGTCGGGGTCGAAGTCGAGGGCGTGGCGTCGGTGGGCGTGATCTATATCCCGGCGACGGGGGATATGGTCGTGGCACGGACCGGAGGCGGCGCAACGTGGAACGGCAGACCGACCCGTGTTTCGCAGGTATCCGATTTGAAAGACGCGCTGGTGGTCACATCGTCCATCCGGCGGTGCCAGAGTCGGTCCGACGCGTTCGAGACGCTGGCGAAGAAGACGCGCCTTCAGCGGACGTGGGGCGACGCGTTCGGTTATTCGCTGGTTGCCACCGGTCGCGCCGAAATGATGCTCGACCCGGCGATGAAACCGTGGGACTGTGCGCCGATGCTTCCTATCTTAACGGAGGCGGGCGGCAAATTCTCCGACTGGCGCGGCAATGTGACGATCCACGGCGCGGACGCGTTCGGTACCAACGGCGCGTTGTACGGTCAGGTTCTGGAGATTCTGCGCGAAGGTTGAACGGTCGCTACTCATAGCGAGCACGGGGAGCAGGTCGTTTGACCCGCTCCCCGTTTTTCTGTTCCGCGACGTAAGCCAGCCTTTATTTTTCCGGCGGCGAATCCCGACCGCGCCGGCACGTGTCGCCGCCCTTCCCGAGTTCCCCCGTTCCCCGTCGTTTCGTGAGCCACTTCCCGTCGCGATTCACTCCGACCCCGACCGACTACGGGAAAAACTGCTCGACGACCTGCGTGCTTCGCTCGCCGCTACCACGGATGCTATGTCATCGCCTTCTTTGCAGACCGCACGCGGTCTCGCCGACTTGAGCGACCCCCGCGCCGTTTTCGATGTCATCGAAATGATGCCCGATACGGACGATGGGACCTCCCAGAAAGTGTACCTTCTGGATTATTTCATTCTCACCAAACTAACCGCCGTCCCCTACGTAGAGAAGCACGATCGCGTCTGGTGGCGCAAATGGTGGCAGGAAAACAAAACGGAGTTCGAGAAGCGGTACCCCACTGCGAAGCCTGCTCCCGATTTCAAAACACTTAGCTACCGCCCGAACTCGCGCAAGAAACCGATCATGGTCACCGATTGTGCCTATTCACCGCAGGTAAGCCTGTCTGCGACAGGCGAGACACAAGCCGCTGACGCAATTCCTGAAGACATCGCCGACACGCCGTCGGTGCGTCAGTTCGCGGGCGGTGATGCGAACAAACTGTACCGCCTCGTCGGGTTCGACCCCAAGGCTCCCGCGCCGAAGGAGGGCTATTCCCTGCTCCTGCTGCTGCCGGGTGGCGACGGCGGCGAGGATTTCCGCTGGTTTATCCAGCGCATCAAGAAAAATGCCTTGCCGAAAAACATGCTGGTCGCCCAACTCGTCGCACCGCAGTGGGGGGAATGGCAAGCCGAAAATCTGGTCTGGCCCACGCGCATAAATCCTTTCCACGGCATGAAATTTTCCACCGAGGAGTTTATCGAGGCGACCATCGCCGACGTAAAACGCCAGACCAAGATCGCCCCGGCACAGATCTACACCATGGCGTGGTCTTCGTCGGGACCGGCGATCTATACACACCTTGCCACAAAAGGAAGTAGTGTCGCGGGGGCATTCATCGCCATGTCCGTTTTTCGCCCGAACGAAATACCCGCCCCCGAAAGTCTTCGAGGAAAGCGTGTGTATCTGTACCATTCGCCGCAGGACTTTATCAAAATCCAGCAGGCACGGGACGGGGAGGCATACCTTAAATCACACGGAGTCAGCGTCCGTTTCGAGGAATACAAAGGTGGTCATGGGTGGCACGGTGACGTTTTCGGGGCGATCCGAAAAGCGACAAACTTCGTACAGGCTCCCGTCCCCTAACAGGATCACGGCCGCGCCGACGGGCATCTAACCGAGTGGGTAACCGTCGGCGCAGTCGGCGTCGGGGCGGACGAGGATCACGTCGCCCGGATCGTTCGGGTCGAACGTGCCGAGAATCAATACCTCGCTACGGAAGCCCGCGATCCGACGTGCGGGGAAGTTGAGAACACCTAAAACCGGGGTGCCGACTAACCCCTCCGCGCTGTAGCGTCTCGTCAGTTGCGCGGACGATTGCCGGACGCCGATGGGGTCGCCGAAGTCCACCCACAATCGGTACGCGGGCTTATTCGCGCCCGCGTTGATCTCGGCGCGAACCACGGTTCCCTTGCGAATGTCGAGCGCGAAAAATGTTTCGGCGGATGTTTCTGCCTTCGGGTCGTTACTCATCGCGCTTCTTTCGTCCTTCGCGCCACGTAGCAAACCAATCCAACGGATTTTTAAGCAGTGTCGGTGCCGGTTTCGACGGGATCGCCAGCGGGTCGTCATCTATGTCGTTCGGCTCTCGGGTGTCCGCGTTCTCTACGAATTGTCGCACCAACGCGCCACCGGGAACCACTTTTGCCCCGATTTCGACCGCCTCTTTGACTGCCTGCTTACTCGCCCGTCGCAAAAAATCACGCCGCGAGTGCGCTGTCGGGTTGTTGGGTGACGTGTCGTTTCCCGCTGCTTCCCGCTCGTTTTCCAATTCTACGTTGCTCATAAATTCCTAATTACCAAACTACCCAATAACCTGACACTATCCCGGCGGCCATGTCAAATCGCGTCCGCCTAAAACGTGGGCGTGTAGGTAGGGCACGGTCTGCCCGGCGGAAATGCCTGCGTTCAGGACGACCCGGCAACCGCCCGCTTCTATACCCATGCGTCGGGCGACTTCCGCGCACGCCAGCAATAACTGTCCGGCAAGCTCACCGTCCTCTGCTGACAGGGTGAGAACATTACGAACCGGTCGTTTAGGGATCACCAGAATATGCACCGGTGCTTGCGGCGCAATATCGGGAAAGGCAAGCACGTGCTCGTTCTCGTATACCACCGTGACCGGTATCTCGCCGCGCGCGATGCGAGCAAAAAGGCTATCCGTGACTTCAGTTTCCATCTGCCCTATTCTATCGCATGGTTCTGAAACGCAAAAACCAGGGATTCGACCACAAAGAACACGAAGTTGAAGAAGGACACAAAGGGTTTTAAGCGTGGGTCTTACCGATTCAGTTGAGCAATCCGGTCGGCGAGCGAATCCTAAAACTTTGAAACCCTTTGTGCCCTTCTTCAACTTCGTGTTCTTTGTGGTCGAATCCCTGACCCGTCGTTACTGCGGCAATGTATCCAATTTGTGAACCTGGACGCCGATGGCATAGCCGATGGTTTTGCCGCCCGGGGCTTTGACGAAGCGGATCTTGTTCACCGCTTGCCCCATCGCGACGTTCGTCCAGGTCGCTCCGCCGTCGAGCGTCTGGTAACCGGTGGTTGTTCCGCCGACATAGCCGGCGGTGTCCGAGGCGAAGCCGATACCGAACTCGCGACAGGATTTGTCGTCGGTGAGTAGTAGCTCGGTCCATGTGTCGCCGCCATCCGTGGTTTTCGCGACGTAGCGTTTCGTGTTCGCCGGGTCCGGGTCGTAGGATTGCACCGTGATATAGCCGGTCTTCTCGGACGGGAACGCGCCTTTCCACGTCAGTTCATACGGGCGCGTGGATTCGTAGATGGTTTTCCAGTTTTTGCCGCCGTCCGTGGTTTTCAGGATCAGCGCGTGTGATTTCGCCACATCGGCACTCGTCGCGGAGCAAAGGAATCCGGTGTTCTTGTCGTGGAAAAACACATCTAAAATCATCGCGCCGTTCGTGGGGAGTGTCACCGTCTGCCACGTTTTGCCGTCGTCGTCGGAACGGACCAGTCTCGCCGGTCCGCCGACGCGCCCCCCCGCCCAAACGGTCGTTTTATAACCCGGCTCGCCCGCATTGATGAACATTGTTCTCTCGATGTGAATCGCGCATAAACCTTTGATCGCCGGGACATTCGCGGCAGGCTGCCATGTCTCGCCTCCGTCTGTGGTTTCGTAGAGCGGGGTAGTATCGGAAACGTTCGGGAAGTAATCGGTGCCGATATTGCCCGCGAATCCGTGCTTCTCATCGATGAAGCCGACACAGCGGAAAAATGTCCCGGATTTGGTAAACTGCTTCTTCCATGTCGCCCCGCCATCGGTGGTTTTGTAGATATTCCCGCCGCCGTTGACGTACCAACCCGTTTCCGGCGTGACGAAGAAAATATCGTCCTGCTTGCCGCGGTATGGTTCGGTGTCGAGTTTACGCCATGGCGAGGGGGTGGGTGCCGGGTTATTGGATGACTGGGCTGCTAGGTTGTTGGGTTGTTGGGGCATGGTTGCCCCGGTTGGGGTGCTGCTGGTTGCCGGTACCGGTTTGCCGTCCTGGGGCGACGCGATGCAGAGAAGGGCGATAAGTGCGGGAAGGATATGCATGGTGCCATTATAGAGCAACGACGGGGTAAAATGGTTGCGCTATGGCTTCCGAATTGACTGTCCGACCCGCCACGCTGAGGGATGCGCCCGCCCTATCCGCGTTCGCCGCCCGTACCTTCCGCGAAGCGTTTTCGCACATGGTGCCGCCCGACACGATGGCACAATACCTCGACGATTCTTTCCCCGAAGCGCGGGTCGCTACCGAGATCGTGGACCCCGATACGGTTTTTTTGATCATTACGGACAGTTCGGGGGATTTTGTCGGCTATTGTAAATTGCACTTTGGTAGTAGCCCCCCAGTATTGGAGGCGGGGGGGCTACCGGAGCATCCCCGAATCCCCGTCAAACTGTGGCGACTATATACGGTGAAAGAGTGGCAGGGACGCGGCGTCGGCGTCCAACTTCTGGAACACGCGGCGATGATCGCCAGCAAGCGTCATGGTGCGATTTTATGGCTCACGGTAAACACCGGCAACACCGGGGCGGTGCGCTTCTACGAGCGAAACGGCTTTGTCCAGGTCGGTTTCACGACGTTCGATCTGGGCGGTGACATGCAGAAAGACTTCGTGATGGTCCGGCAGTTGCCAGCAGTCCGGGATCGGCGCACTTCGGTCGGGCGGTGAACCGTTCTGCTACGCGCGAAGTGCGCCTAACCCCGATCACCTAGCCACCCGATCACCCAACCCCTAACCCCCAATACCCTCCGCCAGTAGCCAGCCGGTCGCGATGGCGTTTTCGAGGCGGATTCCGCCGCAACCGTCGCCGCAAATGTATAATCCCTGCACTTTGTCCATCAGAAACGGTTCACTGATTGTTTTCGTCGGCAGGGCGTACCGCCATCGGTGTGTATGTGCTTCGCGTACCGCGAGGCGTCTTCCGCTCAGGTCTTCTACGGCGGTGAGGATCGCCGCCTGTACCGAATCTTTCCAATCCTCGATGTGTACCCGGCTCCACGTTCCGGAGCCGTGCGCGACAATGACGGGTTCCGGGCGGAGAAAATCGCGCTTGGTGTGGTCCCGCGACAGCCAGCCCAGAACCGGATGGTTCTTGAACTCTATCGCCGTGTGCGTGAACGGAATGTCGTCCTCCAACACCGCTATCACCGTCCACGCGGGATCGTAGGTCACGGATTCTAACCGGGCGCGCCAATCGTCTGGCAGAAAAGTTCCCGCGAGGCGCAGGAGCTGCTCGGCGGGAAGCGTCAGGCAAAGGTTTTTTGTCGTAAACGAGACTGGGGTTTCGCCAGGGTGCGCGTGTCCGGTAGCAGTCCAGTTGTCGCCGTCCTTTGTTAGCGCGGTGATCGTCGTGCTGACGCGAATATCTATTCCCTGCGAAAGACGCTCCGGGATGGACTGCATTCCCGACGTGGGAGCGTAGCGGGGGTGACCCGGTTCACGCTCCTTGATCTCGCCGCGTTCCCATGTCGGGTAGCCGCGGTTCCAGACACGTAGTGTGCTTTCCGGTTCGTTGAGCCACGCCTGCGCCCAGCGGGTCAGCCGTTCGCTTTTCGCCGTAAAATACTGGGTGCCATAGTCGCAAAGGCTCCCGGTCGCCAGAGTGCGCGTCGCGCATCGCCCGCCTACCACGCGCCCTTTATCCACACAGATCACCTTCGCCCCGGTTTTTCGCAGGTCCCCGGCAAGGGCGAGCCCCGCGACCCCCGCCCCGATCACTAGAAAATCACTCGTTTCGCTTTGCATCGTGCCTACAGCATACCCGAAGATTCGCTCGAACCGTCAAAGTGCCAGAAACGCGTCGGGTATGCTGTAGCCGGGGCATCAATGCTCCGGCAAATCTTCTAAAGCCGGTTTGCGCACGATAAAAATCGATAGAGTTTCCCACGAACAGATCGCCGGTGTTGTCGAACGCCAAACCGCGAGGCCGTAGTAGCACGGGTGAGGCAGATGGCGCAATGACTTCAGGAAGGGGCAACTTCGCTCTTCGTTTCGTGGTTGATCTCAGAAACCGGTCGGGGCGGGCGCGCCGAGTCGTTTCAGTGCTTCCTGGGCGGCGAAAACGTGTGGCGAGGCGGGGAAACGGCGCAGGAGTGTCTGGTAAAGAAGAACAGGCTCTCCCGGATTATCGGAATGCTTTTCCGTGACCAGCCGTTCCATGATCTGCGCGTAACGAAGCAGGGCGGTTTCGGCATCGGGACCTGTTCGCTCCTGTTTGAATATCTGCTTGAACAGTTGCGCCGCGAGACGCAGGGAAACCAGATCGCCGTCGCGCTCCATCCGGGTGGCAAGGCGGAGCACGGGGGGCGTTGGCAGTTTCGCCTGCTCCTGCGACACGGCAAGGATGGCGGTCGCCAGCGGTGATGGGCTTGCCTTTTCCGACAGCAACGGACCGTAGCGTTTCAAAGCGTCCACGAAAAGCGGTTCCCAGCCGGGGATTGCCGGATCGGCGACCCGTTCGGCATAGGCAAGGATCAACTTCTCGTTATCCGGTTCGCGGCGAAGCAGGTCCGCAAGCTCGGAAACGGACAGCGCGGACAGATTGACACCTTCCGCCCGCATCCGACGCGCTTCGGATGCTCGCCAGCCGTCACGCGGAACCTTAAGCAGAGCGACCACGGCGAACCCGCCCATCAAACCCGCGATATGGGCGAAGTTGGCAACGCCGCTAAAACCGCCGAGAAAAAGCGCGCTGATTATATCCAGCACGAAAAGGTAAAGCACGACATATTTCGCCTGCCAGTCCCAGTTCGGCGAGCTGGCGCGAAAGATAAAATACATCACCCAGCGATACAGGGTGTACGGGTCGGAGAAAAATACGCAGATGGTCGCGAAAGGAAAAAGATACAGGTATGCCCCGATAAGTCCCATGATCGCACCCGACGCGCCGACGACAAACGATTCGGGGTTGATTATGCCGACGACAAGGACCTGGAAAAGACCCGCGAACATGCCGGTGGCGACGAAAAGCGCGGCGAATCGCCCATGCCCGACGCGCCCCTCCACCGCCGGACCGAACACCCATAATGCCAGGAGATTCCCGAGCAGATGAAACAGGCTACCGTGCAGAAAACAGTGCGTGACGAGCCGGAATGGTTCTTTCGCAAGAATCTCCCACGATAGCGCGAACCGTTCGGCGACCGTGATCCGCAGGCTCAGAAACGGATTTTCAAAGTCGTTGCCCATGGAGTCAAGGTTCGCGGTCAAAAGGTAGATGACCGTGTTGACCGCTATCAACGACAGCGTTAGATAGGGGAACCGTTCGGGGGCGTTTTTCGCACGGTAAGGAACAATCGGCACAGTGTTTCTCCTGCAAACAAAAAGACGGTCGGGTCGCTCGATGAATTTAGCATTCACCAAACACCACGACCGTCCCTGCACCTTTTAAACAGTGGAGAATAGCGGGATCGAACCGCTGACCTCTTCAATGCCATTGAAGCGCTCTCCCAGCTGAGCTAATTCCCCGGGCGTTTCGCGAATGATATGTTTCGCAGACCGAAGCGCGAATAGTATATCTCACCTCCGGCGGCGTCGCAATACCGAAATCGAACCACGCAGAATCGGTTACAATCTGTATAAACCCTCGCCACATGTCAAATCAGGTCGAAAGCAGTCAGACTACCGAGGTTCGAGGCGGACGCCCCGGCGCGTCGGCCACGGGTTTGTCACCGTGTGCCGTGGCTGAGGTCTCGCCCACTCACTCGGAACCTGGACCCCATGCAATATTTCGGCGGCGGCGGCGATAACCGGGGCGAATGTTTCGTAGCAACGCGGACAACCCAGAAGTCCGGTGCGGTTCAGTTCGGCTTCCGAAAGATAACAGGCGGAGCAGATCCGCACAACCGGTGCTTGCCCGCCCGAGTCACCCGTTTCCGCAGGAGATGCCGGAACGCCTGACGGTCGAGCCTCCTCACTACTCTCCCGTGCCGGAGAAGCATCGGGGGCAGTGATGGTTTGGAGTTGGCGTTCAAGCAGAGCAGGCATAGATAGAAGGAGTGTAACACGAGCGAGCGGGCGGTGGCAAGGCGGAAGTGGAAAAGTACCGAGTGGCGGTATAGTAACCGTTCTTGTACCCTGTTCTTATGAAATCGTGTAAAATGAAACGAACCAGCCTTGTTTCGCGCACCCTATGAGTACCCCAGACACCAACGAAGCGATTATTGGTATTGACCTCGGCACCTCGACCTCCGCGATTGCCGCTCTGATCGGCGGTCGCCCCGACCTGATTCAGGACGCCCAGGGCGATCGGATTGTGCCGTCTGTCGTGCAGATTACCCCGGACGGGGAAACGCTGGTCGGCTCGGTCGCCAAGCACGGCGCGGTCGCTTTCCACGACCGCACCGCACTGGAAGCGAAACGCCTGATGGGAACGGGCGAGACAATAAAGATCGCGGGGCAGGAGAAGACCCCGGAAGAGATCGGCGCGTTGGTGCTGGGGTATCTCAAAGGGGCGGCGGAATCGAAACTGGGTCGCGGGTCGGTGCGCGATGTGGTGATTTCGGTTCCGGCGCGTTTCGAGAACGCCGCACGAGAGGCGACGAAGCGTGCCGCCGAACTCGCCGGTCTGAATGTGCTTCGCCTGATCAACGAACCGACGGCGGCGGCACTCGCTTACGGGCTGGACCGCTTGCAAAACAACCAGAAAGTGCTGGTCTTCGATTTCGGCGGCGGCACGCTCGATGTCACGGTTCTGGAAATGTTCGATGGCGTCTTGGATGTGAAAACATCGGTCGGAGACGACAAATTGGGCGGCAAGGATATAGATGAAGCGGTCGTCAAACTGTTCCGCGATGTGTACAAAGACCAGTACGGAAAATCGCTACCTCCGCCGTCCAAGGACCGCAAGATCGCGCAAGTGTTGAAAGAGGAAGCGGAATCCGCGAAACGCCGTCTGTCCTCCTCGGTGACGCTCTCGATTGATATTCCGTATCTCGGAACCGATGGTGGGCTGTCGTTCCTGCTGACACGCCAGAAGTTCGAGGAGATTTGCGAGCCGTTATTGATGCGCTCGATGGTACTCGTCAACGAGGCGTTGTCACGTGCCCGCTTGCAATGGGGCGATATTGACGTAGTACTGCCTATCGGGGGGTCGTCGCGCATTCCCCTGTTCCGTCGGGCCATCGAATATGCCTGGGGCAAGGAACTGCGCGATTACGAGAACCCCGACGAAGCGGTCGCAAAAGGTGCCGCAATAGCCGCCGGTCTGGAAAAGCGGATGTACGAGGGCGAGAGCGACATCGTTGTCCAGGATGTGTCACCGCACCGCCTGGGCATTGCGACCATAAAACAGGTCGGTGCGGGGCAGTTTGTGGATGACTACTTTTCCGAGATCATCCCCAAAGACGCCAAGCTGCCCTCGATGGCGAAGCGTTCCTATCGGGCGGCATTCGGCGATGGGGAGGAAGTCATCATTCGTATCTACGAGGCGGCGACCGACAGCAACCTGTGCCGTGATCATCACCTGGTAAACGAGTTGCGCATGAAGCGGTTCGATTCGGGCGACCCGGCGGAGGAGATCCAGGTCGAGTTTGTGTACACTTTGGACGGCACGTTGAATGTATCGGCGCGATATATTTCCGCTCCGATGTTGAAAGTCGAAGGGGTTTTCGACCTGAACGCAAGCCGATCAATTAGCCCGCCCATGACCATGGATACGGGAACCCCCCCCGCCGCCGGTACGGGGGCATCACTCGACACCGCCGAACGTGACACCCCGGCATCTCCTCCGTCGCCCCCGGTAGCGGCGGGAAGCGGGCTTGGTCTACTGGACGAAACCCCGGCAACCCCCAACCCCCAACCCCCGTCGACCAGCACGCTGACACCGGCTCAACTCAATTCGCTCTGGAAGAAACGACCGGGTGCCGATCAGTGCGCCCCGCTACTGGAGCAAGCCGAGCGGGCGGCGATGGAACACCCGGAATCCGCGAAGTTCATCCGCGCCTCTGCGGACGAATTAAAGATGGCACTCATCTCCGGCACCGGTGCGGACGTGCGACAGAAATTGGACGCACTGACCGATGTCCTGTTCGATCTGGCATAACAACGAAAACGTTTGAGCAGGTTCCGCCGAAAGAGGTATCCCGGAAATATGTTTACTTGCTGGGGTTGAGAAAGGCGAAAATATGCCCTACAATGCCTACCGAAAATAAAGCGGGGTACTGGTAAAAATACGGTGCCCGCACTCGAAGGAGAGTTCGATGAGACCACGGGATGTCACCCTTTTTGGAAGACTGCTTCTTGCCAGCTATATTATCTGGTCGCTGATCGGTTAGTCATGCGGAGCGATAGTTACCGAGCCGCGTTCGTTTTCCGGTGACCCAGAACCACTGCGTCACGGGATTGTGGTGATCGCGATCGGCGGGACATTAATAATCGGGACCGCGGGGTATAAGACATATCATCCGTCGCTGTGGCTGGAGATGGAAAAACAATACGATTGCCGGAAAGAAGAATAACGTTGCGGATAATTATTCCGGTCGGGTTGTTGGCATGGGGCACCGTTGCCATCACTTCGCTTTGGGGATGTGGCGGGAGCGATAAGACGGTTTTTAAGGACCCTGCCCCGGTCGTTGAATCGCCATTACCGGATCTTTTTTACGATCCGCAGGCACCTCACCGCTCGGGGAACGTAGATCTTCAGTACAAAAGCGTCGGACGGCAGTCGCGCCCCGTCCCGATTGGCAACTGCCGCGCAAGTCTCGCTCCCCGTAATCCCTATGCCTATCCGGATACATCCGCACTGGTCGCACTTCAGGGTGAGTGGAATATCGGACGGGTTCAACTCGTCTTCAAGGACTACCGTGACCCGGCTGCACCGCGAATCTTTCAGTTGTATTTCAACGTGGGCTTCGGTTTCCCGGATGAAGGGTTAGACCCCGACGGTGATCCCCCGATTCCTATCGTTGTCAACGAAGACGAGTTAATGGTTCCGGGGCGCGAGATACCGGTCGGCGACCCGATTTACACGAACAGCGAGCGCGGGAATATCAACCGATTCGTGATGCTGATCGCTACCGGTAGACCACAAAAGCGGGGGGGGGATGGCAATTATTACGCGGCGCATACGGCAAGAGTCGTTGGGGGAACCGTTCGCATCGAGCGGAACAGCGGCGGCGAATTGCGACTGCGCCTTCTCAATGTGCGATGCGCGGGCGATCCGTCACGGGCGGGGGAACTGGCGTCTGGAGAGTTTGTCATCAACGGAACCATCACGATAGCCGACTGCACGCCTTTCTCCGGTTGCAAACAAAACCCCTGAAACGCCGGGGTTCGATAGTGCCCCGACAACTATCTATGCGAAGCAGGTAATCCCCCGTGCCATCACGAATCTATCGGTCACAAACGTTTTCGCAAGG
>JACMIS010000824.1 GCA_014381035.1 Armatimonadota bacterium | reverse complement strand
CTAATCGGGCGGTCGTGTCGTCATTCAGGGCGTAATGTCGCATGTTACGTCCCCCGTCCCGTAGGGACGACCCGCCGAAGGCGTCTAGGTGGCGTGATTCATCACCTGTTCCCGCCGAAGGCGCCGGGTACCCGCTTGCGGGTGGGAACCGTTCACGGCCCGAATCAATCGAAAAGAATAAAATTATGTCAAATTACAACCACAGCCAGAGATTACAGGACCGGTTCCTGACGCGACGCGAACTGCTGGGGCGTCTCGGCAACGGGTTCGCCGCGCTCGGTCTCGCGGGTGTACTGGGAAGCGACGCCGCAGCGGCGGCGGCGGGCATTAAACTCAACCCGACGAATCCCCTGCTGCCGCGCAAACCGCACTTTCCGGCGAAGGCGAAGCACGTCATCTTCCTGTTCATGAACGGCGGACCGTCGCACATTGACACCTTTGATCCGAAGCCGGAACTGACCAAATATAACGGCAAGCCGATTCCGTTAGATCTTCCTACCGAACGTAAGACTGGAGCCGCGCTCGGGTCGCCGTTCGCGTTCCAGAAGTATGGCAAATCGGGACTCGAAGTGAGCGACCTGTTCCCCCATGTCGGTAGCCACGCGGACGAGTTGGCGGTGATTCGCTCGATGTACGCCGACGTACCGAACCATGAACCCTCGCTCCTGCTGATGAACTGCGGCGAAGCACGGATGATCCGCCCGTCCCTCGGGTCGTGGGTGACATACGGTTTGGGTACGGATAACCAGAACTTGCCGGGGTTCGTCGCGCTGTGTCCGGGGGGGTACCCGATTCAAGAGACGCAGAACTGGCAGTCCGGATTTATCCCCGGCGTATTCGCGGGAACGCATGTAGACCCCCGCGTACAGAACGTCGAAGCCGCCATCGAGCATATCCGCAACCGGTACGTTCCGACGAAAAGCCAGCGCGAGACTCTGGACCTCGTCCAGTCGTTGAACAAGCGACATCTGGAAGCGCGGCAGAACGATTCCCTGCTGGAGGCGCGGATTCAGAGCATGGAACTGGCGTACCGGATGCAGACCGAAGCGACGGACGCGTTCGATGTTTCCCGCGAACCCGCGAACATCCGCGAAATGTACGGTGATGGCGAGTTCGCACGGGGTTGCCTGATGGCGCGACGACTGGTGGAGCGCGGCGTCCGGTTTGTGCAGTTGTATCAGGGCGACGGGCAACCGTGGGACAGCCACGACGACATTCACATCGCACACAAAAATCTGGCGAACGCGTCCGACAAGGCGATTGGCGCGTTGCTCACCGACCTGAAACAGCGCGGACTCCTCGAAGAAACGCTGGTGATCTGGGGCGGCGAGTTCGGGCGCACCCCGACGGTGGAGCTTCCCGGCACGAACAACGCCGGGAAACAGAACGGGCGCGATCACAACCATTACGGCTTCACGATGTGGCTTGCCGGGGGCGGTGCGAAAGGCGGCACCGTGCACGGGGCGACCGATGAGTTCGGCTTCAAAGCGGTCAAGGACCCGGTGCATGTCCACGATCTCCACGCGACGATTCTGCACCTCCTCGGCTTCGATCACACGAAGATGACCTACCGACACGCCGGACGCGACTTCCGCCTGACCGACGTGTACGGGTCAGTAGTACGCGACGTTATCGCGTAAATCGAACGCCGAAGGGTCCCGAAACGTCATCGCACAAAAAAACGCCCCGCCGAATAATCGGCGGGGCGTTTTTGTTTTACTTAGCCCTTCGGATCGAAGCGCACGCGTTGCTTGGATTCGGTAGGACTGCCTCCCTTGGTCGCTGGTCGCCACTTGTACGAAGCACACGCCTTCTTCACCGCTTCGTCCACATCCGGGTTGCCGGACGAACTGACGATTCGGAACGAAGAAGAACCATTGGCACCGACCGTGAACTCAACGACGACGACTTTCGGGTCCGTCGCACGCATCTCATCGGTTATTTCCGGTCGCTTGCTTGAAAGTACTCGTGCCTCGACAATAGCCTCGAAGTTGCCAGTGTCTATCTTGCCCGAGAGCCCGTCACCCGCTTTGGGAGCAGAGCCCGCGCGAGCCTCCTTGTCGTTTCCGCTACGCACCTGGACCGGTCCGTTATTGTTGCCGTTTTCCCGAGCACCGATGCGGGTGGTCTGAATGTCCGCGCCGCCGCCGCCGCCTGCCGCGACTTTGATGTCGGCACGAGTACCGCTGCCCGCCGCGCCACTTCCCTTGCTGTTGACATCCGCACCGCTTCCGGCACTGCCACGTACTCCGAACTCACCGGCGGCACCGGCACCGCTGCCTTGACCGACACCGGCACTCCGGTTGACCGGACCGCCATCGCCGCCACCGGGACCACTGCCCGGTCCGCCACCGACGCGACCGCTGACACCCTCCCCGGCTGCCAAGCCCTGTGCGCCGCCACGTGCTCCAGCGCGAACGCCTTCACCGCCG
>JACMIS010000823.1 GCA_014381035.1 Armatimonadota bacterium | reverse complement strand
AACGGCACCGGGGGCGCGATCCGCAAGCGTGAAGAGGGCTTCAAGATGGCGGAAGCCAACAAAGCGTTCTCGCACTACCGCTTCTAAATCAGATCGGAATAAGGCGATCGAAAGAGGATGGCATCCGGTAATGAATGCCATCCTCTTTCGATCGTCAGGCGTCGCGCAACTCCTCGGCTACCGCCCCGAGGTTCATTTCGATGAGCATTTCCAGAGGCCAGTTCGGATACCGCCCCTTGACCGAGGATAGCACGTGCTGTCGGAATGTTTCGCCGTTTGTCTGACTGTCACCCTCTTTTATCCGATCGAAGAAGTAGTCCATATACGCGATCTGTGCCTTCAAATCTTCCCGTGTTGCCGGCTCACCGTGTCCGACATAAAGAGTCACGCTCTCCGATAGATGGGGAAGGAGTGCGACCAGTTGCGCTCTCCACGGTACCGAGCGACCTTCCACCATCCAGGGATGCACCTTGTTGTAGAACAGATCCCCGGCGAAAATCAGGTCGTGGCCGTCCACATAAATAAGCGACTCGTTGATCGATTCCATCGGTCCCATATCCTCGAAGCGGAAGGTAGTTCCTTCGATCGTTACCGTTCCCCCGCTACCGAGCATCACGTCGGGCAATACCACGGAGTCGGGGTACGCGTCCCCGAGTAATGGTTTCCATTGTTGACGTTTCGGTTCCGCGATCTCTCGGATCGCGTTGGCGGTGGTTTCCGTGGCGTATACTTTCGCTTTTGGCCATTCGCGCAATAGTACCGCAGTCCCGTTCACATGATCGGGATGAGGGTGAGTCAGAAAAATAGCGACCACGGGTTTCCCGATGCGTTTCACCTCACGCAGGAGGTTTTCCGCTTCCGGCAAAACAAACTGTGTGTCGACAACGATCACGCTTTGGTCGAGTTCGATCAGGTGACTGTTGACATAAAAGGCGTCGGGGGACGAACGGTAAGAGGTTATTCGCATCTGTTTTCTCGTTTCTGGGAATGGCGTTTGTTCCAGACATAGCCTAACACCGGCGACCGACATTGTCTTGAACAATCGTCCCGAAATCAGGCACCTTTTTCGACCTGATAGCACCCTGGAGACACACCGACCAGACGTTTGAAATGCCGGGCGAAGTGGCTCTGGTCGGCAAAGCCGGTGTCGCGTGCCGTCTCTGAAAGGGACGCCCCCGAGCGTACCAGTAATGTTCTCGCCCGCTCGACGCGCACCTGTATCTGAAAAGCGTGTAGCGAAATGCCCGTCGTCCGTCTGAACGTTCCGCACAACCGCGTGCGACTTGTGCCGCTAATACGGCAGAGGGTATCTATCGAAATGTTTTCATTCGCGTGTGCATAAAGATACTCGCGTATGGTGTTCACCAACCGATGGTCGGGAGAAAGATCACGCGCCGATCCAGGCGATGACGAGTAGCGTGCCGTAAGATCTACTATAAACCGGACAAGACGCTCCTGGCAGTTGAGATGACTCGCACCAGGCGCGAAGGTCGCCTCTGCCAAGCGTTCCAGCTGCTGAACCATATGACGACCGGAGACTATTGTTTCGAATAGTAGCGAGCCGTCCACTTCCGAGAATGCATCTTCCTCGCGGTGAAACCCCTTTACGAACTGGGGGCAGAGGTGAAAAACATAGAGCGGAACGTCTCGCGACAGGTCGGCTAAACCGACAGCGTCATGTACCTCATTGGGGTGAAGTATCGTTAGCGAGGCGGGGGGCGCGACATGACGTGCGCCCCGGTAGGTGTATTGATTGACAATCGCCGGGGCATAAACGATCTGATAGTCATTGTGGACGTGCGCAGGGAAGCGTGCCAGAGTGCCGGTCCGGTTAGTGCGTTTTTCCACCTGCAGGACATCCAGATCCCGTACGGTGATCGTCCCGCGCATAACGTTGTCCATAGATACTCCTGTAGCACTACGGACAACCGGTCACTATTTTAGTTCCCTACCAACGTATATGACCGTAGACCGTGCCGGAATTAGATCTAATCCCATTCGAGGGAACCTTTATCGATGCTCCTGTGAACTCGACAACGCCCGCCGTGCCGCGTCTAACGGAAGGGCGACGCCGTAGAGAGGGCCGCCCGGCTCCTGAAGCGCGACCGCCGAAAGGTCGCCGATGTCGAGCGGGGCGAATCCAGCGTCGGTCACGAGTTGCGCTACGACCTGCTTAGCCTCCGCGCTGTCCCCCGCAATCACGATGGCGATGCGCTGTTCCTCCGGCAGATAGTTCTGTTCCTTGAGTACTTGCGTCGGTTGCGTGTTGAACGCTTTGACGACGCGTGCGCTGTCGGGCAGGGCGGCGACCAACTCGGAAGCGGCGGTTACTCCCGCAGACATTTCGATCACCGAAAAACTGGCACTATACGGGTTACGGGCGTCCATGACTATCTTGTTTGCGAGCGATGCGCCTATTTCGGCGAGTACCGCATCTGTCTGGGTGTAGGGGACGGCGAGCAGGATCACTTCGCCGAACCCGGCGGCGTCTGCCGCCGTGCCGAACCGTGCATCGCCACTGATCCCGCTGACCAGTGTGCCTAACTTCGCCTGATCGCGTCCGCCGAACAGGACGTGATGCCCCGTGCCTGCCCAGAGTGCGCCGAGGGTTCCGCCGATGTTTCCCGATCCGATGATTCCGATGTTCATAAATGGTGTTCTTTCCGTTGTGCCTACCATGAGAGGCGTGTCGCTGTTGTAACTGCCGGTGGAGGGTCTACGACGCGGCGGTGATTCTCGCGTCGAGTGTTGCGACGGGGAACACGGTCGGCAGGACCATCGGGCGCATCGTGTCGGCGAAGAGCATTTCCAGTGAAAGCGGGTTGTTCGAGCCGACCACGTTTTCCACGATCTTGCCGTCGCTGTCGAAGCGGAGCAGATGTGTCTCGTCAAGCGGGAGATACAGGTTTGTTGCCGCGACGCCGTACATCGCGCCCTTGTGGGTGCCGCCGCCGCTAAATCGGAGCACGACGCGCCTCGAATCGTCCGCGCTGGCGAACGCTTCGGAAACCTGGACGCGCATGTCTGGGAACGCCACGTTTAGCGCCTCAATGATCGCGCGGTACATCGCCTTGCCCTCGATCCAGCCGTCCGGTTTGAGACCCGTGTT
>JACMIS010000822.1 GCA_014381035.1 Armatimonadota bacterium | reverse complement strand
GCCCGATCTTGGTGCGGTTGACGATGTACCAGAGGATTCCCATCAGCACAATCGCCGCGCCGACGAGTACCATCTGGTCTTTCGCCATCGTCACGTTACCGAGTTTCACCGTCGCGGCGACCCCCTGCGGCGTGACCGACGGGTAGAACTTGGGGTCCGCGCCGAACAGGAGTTGCGCCCCGTTCGCGAGCAGGAGCGACACGCCGATAGCCGTGATCAACGCGGTCAGGCGCGACGCCTTGCGCAACGGACGGTATGCGAGACGCTCGATCAGCAACCCGAGGGCGGCGCAGGTGATCATGGTGACGATCAGAACCGGCAATAGCGCGAGCATCGCCTCGCCGAACGTCGCCTTTTCGGATAGGCGCATCGCTTTGGCGGTATAAAACCCGACGAAACTCCCGATCATGAACACGTCGCCGTGCGCGAAGTTGATCAAGCCGAGTACCCCGTACACCATCGTGTAGCCGAGCGCGATCAGGGCATAGATACTGCCCTGCTGAATTCCGTTGATTGTTTGTTGTAGAAATTGATCCATGTTGAGTCAGGTGTTAGGTGTTGGGTGATTAGGTGCCGGAACAGAATGAGAGATACTGCCGCGTCTTTCCCCGGCATCCAACCACCCGACACCCGACACCTATGGTGCTACTGTCTTGGTGTAAACGAACTCTTTGCCCTTGATTTGCAGGACCACCGCCGATTTCGACGCGTTGCGGTTCTCGTCAATCGTGATGTCGCCGGTCACGCCGGGGAAGTTCTTGGTCTGCGCGAGGGCGTCCTTGATCTTTTCGCGCTCCGCGCTGTTCCCCGACTTGATGGCTTCCGCGATGATCTTCATCGCGTCGTAGCCGAGTGCGGCGAGACCGGAAGGCGGTTTGCCATATTCCGACGTGTACGCTTTCACGAATGTCTGGGTGCGCTCCGATTTATCATCTTTGGAGTAGTGGTTGGAGAAATAGCAATCTTCCAGTGCCTCGCCGGGACCGCCCGCGCCCTCGACCAGTTTCTCCGAATCCCAGCCGTCGCCGCCCATCAGGGGGACGGTTATATCTAACTGGCGGGCTTGCCGTGCGATAGTCCCCACCTGCGTGTAGTAGCCCGGAATGTAGATCGCGTCCGCGCCTTTGGCTTGCGCGAGTTGGGAGCGGAAATCGGTGTCACCCGTTTTGTAGGAGGCGTCCGCGATGATCGTCCCGCCCGCTTTCTCGAATTCCGCCTTGAAAACATCCGCCAAGCCGACGGAGTAGTCCGACGACTGCTCGCGCAGGATCGCTACTTTCTTTGCTTTCAGATCCTCCGCCGCGAACTTCGCCATCACCTTACCCTGGAACGGATCAATGAAACAAACGCGGAAAATATGCTCCCCTTCCTGCGTCACCTTCTCGTTCGTAGAGGACGGCGACACCATCGGGATTCCCGCCCGCTCAAAGACCGGGGCGGCGGCGATGGAGCGGGTCGAGGCGACTTCGCCGATCACGGCGACGATCTTCTCGTCGGCGGCGAACTTCGTGGCGACGGTTTTCGCTTCTTCCGGCTTGGATTGGTCGTCCTGCGTTTCCAGTTCGACCTGCTTGCCGAGGAGACCGCCCGCCGCGTTGATCTCCTTGATGGCGAGTTTCACGCCCTCATCGGTCTCGATCCCGAACGTCGCGGTGTCCCCGGTAAGCGAGGCGTAGTGCCCGATCTTGATCGTACCGCCGCCGCCTGCCGCGTCGGTCCCACCGGTGCCGTCCGATTTACAACCGAGTCCGCCGACGAGAAGCGAGCCAGCAACCAGTGCGGGCAGAACGCCGCGCAGAAAAGCCAAACGAGAAAGTCTTGTACGCACTAAAGGAAGCCTCCGTGAACGCGAAAAGGGAATGTCGAATTATACGGCACGTTCGCCGTTTTCGCGGGGTTATTTTTCGCGCCCTGAATGATTACGGCATACGTTCGGCGCAACCATAGGCATTTCCTTCTTTTCCGAAAACACAGGACTATTTCGTCACGTGGCAAACAGATCATTTATGGCTTGTGAGACCGCGCAATGTCAAAGCGGTGCGATAGCCACCCGCACGGCTTCGATCTTCTCCATCGCATAGGCGATGGCTTTCGCCATCGTCATCGCGCGACCCTCTGCCCAGGCGGCGGAGACGGTTTCCTCGCTCAGGCGCAAACGCACTTTCGTCACGGCACGGTCGTAGGACTCCCGCTCACCGGGTGTGCGCGGGGAGCCCGTGTCCGCGCGGAGTTTCTCTGCCATGCCCCACAGTCGGCACGCGGATTCTCCATAACCCGGACCCCGTTCCGCCAAAAAGGTAGCGATAATATCCAGCATAGTGGGGGCGTATCGTAGATCCGTGTCTTCATTTTTTAGGGATAGAGCCTGGCAATAGAGCGCACTCGCCCCCGCGATGTCACCGGATGCCGCGCGGACGTCTCCTATATTTAGGAGAATCATCGCCTCCTGGCTCGTCTCGCCGATCTCTCGACTGATCGTCAGTGCCTGCTCATAGAAGCGTATCGCCTCTGCGGGAGCAGACTGGTACCGAGCGATATTGCCCAACCCGTTGAGAATGATACTCTCGTTGGCGCGATTACCGACCTGACGACAAACGCTCAACGCGTTTTCCATATACGTGCGCGATGTCGCGTAATCCCTTTGATCGAACGTCACGTTACCTAGGCATGTCAACGTGACCGCTTCCCAGTTCAGTGCTTCAAACTCGCGGCAGAGGATAAGTGCCTCTTCAAAAAAACTTCGTGCCCGCGCGTAGTCCCCCTCTAGATGTAAAACATTGCCCAGGCTACCCAGAGCACCGGCAGTACCCCGTCGGTCACCGAGGTGTTGCCGGACGGCGAGGACATCTTCGAAATAGTGCCGGGCAGCCGGGTTGTCTCCCTGACAAAAAGCGAGATTACCTGCCAGCATCAGTGCCGTTGCCCGTTCCCGTGTCGGCGCGGCATTCTCCTCCCGCCCCAGAAGAGTCACGCAATGTTGTTGCGCTTCCTGGAAATGTGCCCGCCCGAACCAAAAGCTTGAGAGTGCCCCTAACAGGCGCAACCCTTTCCGCACGGCTTCCGTATCTTTCTCGCAGAAGGAAAGGGCTTGCCGCAGATTATCGTGTTCCGTCTCCAGGCGATCCAGCCAGAGTGCCTGCTCCGGTCCACTCAGTTTGGGCTCGATCTCCTCGGCAAGTTCCAGAAAATAGTCGCAGTGCTGACAACGGTAGGTAGCGACTTTTCCGGTTTCTCTCAGCCTGTCACTGGCATATTCCCGAGATGTTTCGAGGAGATGGTACCGTGCCTCTCCGCGCTGTTCGTAAACCACGAGGCTTTTCTCCGCCAGTGCCGTGAGCGTGTCCAACACTTCCCACGCTTCCAGACCGTCGCCGCCACAGACTTTTTCCGTGGCTTCCAGCGTCCAGCCGCCCGCGAACACGCTCAGACGGCTGAGTAAAGCCTGCTCCTGCCTGGAAAGCAGGCTATAACTCCAGTCAAACACCGCGCGTAATGTCTGTTGACGCGGCAGGGCGGAACGACTGCCGCCGGTCAGCAGGCGAAATCGGTCGGACAGGCGGGTCTGAATATCTCCGACCGACAGCGACCGCAAGCGCGACGCCGCCAGTTCGATTGCCAGCGGAATACCGTCGAGTCGCTGGCAGATCTCTGCCACCGCCTGCGCGTTCCGCCGGTCCAGCCGGAACGATGGCGTCGCCTGAATGGCACGCTGTACAAACAACTGGATACCGGGATACTCCAACAGGAAGGCGGGATTCTTCTCCACCGTCAGGAGACCAGCGCGTCCTTCCATCGCTTCCGGGGAGGGCAGTCCCAGCGAAGGCACCGGATAAACCTGCTCCCCGGTGACACCCAATGCCTGACGACTGGTCGCCAGGATCCGAACGCCGGGGCAGGCGGAGAGCAGGCGATCCGCCAGCGTCGCGCTCGCGTCCAGCAGATGCTCGCAGTTATCCAGAACCAGCAACAGGGAACGGGCTCTTAACTCCGCGATGAGCCGCTCCTCGGCGGATTGACCCGGCTCCATTTGTACACTCAGCACCCTCGCTGTCGCCTCCGGTACGTACCTGCCTTCCGTCAGCGGGGCGAGATCGACGAACCACACCCCTTCCGAAAAACGTGGTAAGACCGCTTCCGCCGTCGCAATCGAGATCCGGGTCTTGCCGACGCCACCCGGTCCCAGAAGTGTCACCAAACGAGCGCGTCCCAACCCCACACCCACCTCGGCGACCTCCGATTCCCGCCCGATCAGGTCGGTCAGCGGAACGGGCAGGTGACGCCGCGAAGCCGCCGGAGAGGGGGGGACGGGGGTAGGTTGAGGCACCGGTTGCGTCTCTTGCTGAGAAAGCCGACGGTAAACCGCCTCCGTTTCCGGAGACGGGGCGGTGTTGAGGTCGGTACGCAGGCGCAGACGCAGTTCTTGATAGACCTGTTGCAGAGTGGCACGGTCGCCGCTGTCGGCAAGTGCCTGCATCAACGAACAGGCGGAACTTTCGCGATACGGCTCGGTGGCAAGTGCCAGACGTAACCAGCGAACGGCAACAGCGGCTTCCCCTTGGGCGAGGGCGCGGCTGCCCATCGTATCCAGAGCTGTCAGGTAGGACTGCTCGCGGCTCTCACGCTCAATCGTCGCCCACTCCTCCGGGCAATCCTGTAGGAGCGGTCCCCGATACAGGCGGATCGCCTCCTGCAACGTGTCTTCCGGCTCTTGCTCTGTCAACGGGCGTGCGACCGCGATGTCGAAGGCGCGAACATCGGAAAACGCACCGGATAGATCCAGACGTATGGTGCGGGCAGTCGGCGATCTCAGGCGAACGGCTTCGTCTCCGAGGGCGTTCCGAAGGTTGGACAATGCTTTGCGCAGATAGAATAGCCCCTGACTTTCCTCGTTGTCTGGCCAGAACGTCGCCGCCAGCCGTGTTTATCCTGCTGCTTTTCGTCTTTTTCTTTTTCTTTTCGCTGGTGATCACTTCCACTTCGGGCATGGCAGTACTTACGATGCCCATTATGGGCACGCTCGCTGTGCTGATCAATATTCCCGGAAGTGAGATCGTGAATGCTTATTTATACGGTATGAACCTAATGCTTTTCATTTCCCCGACCGCCATGCTGCTGCCCTCGCTGGCACT
>JACMIS010000821.1 GCA_014381035.1 Armatimonadota bacterium | reverse complement strand
CTGTTTCGCAAAGAAGCCGCTATTTATCGTGCCAACGGCGACGTGAATGGCGCGAAGGTCGAGGAGATGAAAGCCGACCAGTATTCGAGCGAATTGAAACTGTACCGGCACCTGCCCGACGCGAAGCCGCCCGCCGCCGCGCTCCCGAAAACGAGCGAACTGGCGAAGTGGGAGCCGCCGTATGGGTGCTATTTAGGCGGGTTCATTGACCGCGACGAACGCCTCGGCACAGTCTTCACCGACGAAAATTCGCAGATGCACCGCGATCCCGTGCATTTCAACGAGATGACGGAAAAGAAACACGCGTCTCTGTTCTGCTATGTTTCTTACGGCAAGCGGTTCCCGACGCGCTGGGCGGCGCGACTGCGCGGGCAAACGTGCGCGGCGCATATCGCGTGGGAGCCGAATGGCGGTCTGGACATCGTGCAGGACGACGATTACTTGCGAACGTTCGCGCAGGATGCCGCCCGCACCCGTTGCCCGATCTTTCTGCGTTTCGCGTCCGAGATGAACGGCGACTGGACGCGCTATGGCGGGAATCCCGAGCGGTATATCGAGAAGTGGCGGCTGGTCAAATCCGTGATGGATCGGTACGCGCCGAACGTGGCGATGGTCTGGTGCGTGAACGCGATCCCCGAACCGCCGATAGCGTCGTTCTACCCCGGCGACGAGTATGTGGACTGGGTCGGGGTCAACTTTTACTCGGTGCCGTTCCACGACAACAATCGCGCCCGCTCCGCCCTGTTCGAGAACCCGTCGGACAGCATCAAGTATGTGTATAAACTGTACGCGCCGAATAAGCCGATCATGATCTGCGAGTATGGCGCATCGCACCGGGCGTCGCTCGACAATCTGGACCGCTCGGCGTGGGCGGGGCGCAAGATCGCCGAACTGTACGCCGCGCTCCCCCGGCTATTTCCCCGGGTGAAGTGCATAGACATTTTCGACAACGATAACATCAAGTACGCGCTACCGGGGCGACAACTCAACGATTATTCCGTCACCGATTCGCCGCAGGTGTTGGAAGCGTACAAGAAATCCATCGCGCCGGACTACTTTCTATCCGCCGTCTGGGGGGCGTGGGGCGGGTTGCCGTTGACCCCGCCGACAAACACGGTGATCGCCCCGATGCCCGAGGATGCTTCCGCACCGCGTGGTATACTGCGCGTGTCTGCCTGGGCACGGACATATGCGGAAACCTTCACCGTCGCCTACAAACTGAACGGTAAACTGGTCGTTTCCGTGCCGGAATCGGGAGCACGCGAAGCCGATCTGCCGCTGGAAAGGCCGGGCAAGTACACACTGGAAGCGATTCTTTTAGACGACAAGGGGCGCGTCGCGACCCGAACCGATACCACGATTAAGGTTTTGTAAGAGTATATGGCTTTAGCAAGTTACGGAGGACAATCCCAACAGCGTTGGGGCGATAATACGGCAACCGTCGGGGAGACCTTCCGCGACTTTTTGATCACGGACCTGAAGGGCATCCCGCAACAAACGATGCTCGCCCGCAAAAAAGGGTTTGTGCTGGTCGCGTTCTTCACGACGCGAGACGAAACCTCGGCGCGGTTGCTTCCGCTCCTGCAATCCCTGTCCGACGCCTACAAAGAGTCCGGCAAATTTTCCATCTTTGGCGTCTCCGAAACCGACGACGATGACTCGGTGAAAATGTTCGCGGATGTGACGGGCGCGAAATTCCCGTTCATGGTGGACCGCGAGCGATACCACGCGACGAACTACGGCTTCACGCTTTTCCCGACGCTGATTTTAATCAACGGTAATGGTCAGGTCCAGCATAAGGCGAAAGGAGTCAAAGTGCTGAACGCATTGCAGGAGGTCGCCGACAAGATCGGCGCATCGGTCGGTGCCGCCGAGTTCGCCCGGCTGGAGAACGATGCGTTCACCACCGCCGTGATGCCACCGCCACCGCCGCCCGCGGAACCTCCGTCTGCGCCTGCCCCGGCAACTCCGGCTCCCGCGAAGGCGTAACATTTTTCGCCGGTTTAAGCGTACAATAGGTGTAGAGAACGTATGGACCCCAATACCCAAACCCCAGCACCTAACCCACCCGAACTCCCCGATGGCTTCGGGGAGATTTCGGCGGAGGAAGAACGCCGCCGCCGCCTCGTCGCCGAGCAAATAGCCCGCGCCTACGGCAAGAAGATTCCGCGGTTCGAATCCAAGCCGGTGTTCCGCCCGGCGGGGCAAGAGGGTGCTCCCGCGCGAACCGTGTTGCCAACCATTCCGCTCTGGATAACGCTGGCGTCCGTGGTGCTGTTTGTTGTGTTAGAAGCGCAGGTGTTCGGCTGGGCACGAGCGGCGGGCATCGCGGCGGTGATTTTCATTCACGAGTGTGGGCACCTTGCCGCCGTGCGAAAACTGAAACTGCCGGTGATCGGTATCGTTCTTATCCCGTTTCTTGGTGGGATCGCGTTCAGCGGGCGGCGCGGGCAAAGTGCGACGGACGATGCGTATATCGGTATACTGGGACCCATCTACGGTCTGGCGACCGGACTGGCATGCCTTGCCCTGTATCCAGTCGTCAAGGAGCCGTTTCTTCTGTCGCTCACGGAATTGATTTTCTGGATTCATCTTTTCAATATGGTGCCGATACCGCCCCTCGATGGTAGCCATGTCCTCCCGATGTTGCAGAAGCCGAAACCAGGCGTATACGACCCGTACATCAGCCGCGTAACCCCGGCGCAAAAAGCCCAATACCTCGCGCTATATATCGGCGTGGCGTTATTCTCAGGCATCGGCGCATATATCATAGGTCGGTACACGCCGTAGTTATCTTCTTTTGTCCTTCGCGGACGGCGCCAACGCATCGTTGGATCGGTTTCACCTGCGGTGCTGGGTTCCAGTTTAGCGAGCCGAGTTAGCCCTTGCTGTTTCCCCGCGAATCCGCCGTCTCAGGTTTCAACATGCAATGTTGAAACCGGAATCGGCAAATTCACAGGAAAGGACCGAACCAGAGCCACCAAGCAGTAACGAGCACCGCAGG
>JACMIS010000820.1 GCA_014381035.1 Armatimonadota bacterium | reverse complement strand
GGCTATGCGGGTGCTTCCTTCTACACTTTTATTGGAAAAATTAGTGTCCGCGCTTTCCGGAAAAATCTGGCTATGGGGGTGCTTCCTTCTAGACTGCTGTAATAGCAGTTGCCTGTTAAGCAACCAAACAGCGCCCCCATTTTCCAGAAGATCGAAGAGGACAACATGGATCACATCAACAACGCTATCTATCTCCGCCGTCGGAGCAAAATCGTCGTGCCACAGGGCACGAACGACGCCGAACTATTGCCGCTTCATTATGTCGCGACGGTGGTCAAGAATGTCGAGGCACTCGGCTACGGATTCACCGAAGACCTGATCGCGGCTTGCCGCGCCCTGTCACTGGAGCAATTGGTGACGCTGTATCAGGAACTGGTCGGCGACCTCAAAAAACTCAAAGGAGCGCATCGGGCGTTCCAGCCAATGTACCCCAACTTTCCGAAGCAGGTCATGGAAATGCCCCGCGTCGAGTTGTACCTCAATGCCATCGTTCATTACTGGAGCGACGGCAAACTGTTCCCGGCGTCGGAAGTCAAGGAGCGATTTCCGCTGCTCGACAACACCGATCTGAAACCGATTGACCTCGGCACCCAAGGGGACTTCGCGGCGATTTTCGGGCAACTTGCTGCCGCGAACACGTCGCTTTCCGAGCAGGATAAAGAGGACATAACGTGGTTCGTCGCGACGTATCGGAACGCCATCGGTGCGTTGCTCCCTGACGCCATACCGCAAAAGGAAAACATGGCGTTCGTCGCTGGTCTCCTGATCCAGCACACCGACGACGCCACCACATTTGTCCAGAGCTATTGCAAAACCGCGACCGACGTGTTGCGGCTCGCGGTCGCCATGTCGGGCGGCGACGTTTCGCTGGCGACGAACACGAAGTTTCGCACGTTCTCGCGCCCGGAACGGCGGGTGTTTCTCGGCTTGCTGGAACGCATCGGGCAGGTGACCGAGGACATGCTTCGCCACAAGGGGCGTTGGATTCGCCTCGGCGAGAAACTGCACGTCGGCGAGTTCGGAAAGCGATACCCGGACGCGGCAAAAGCATTCGATATTTTGCGGAACGACCTTCCGTACACAACGTTTAACGGACACGTCGAAAAGGCACTGGCGGCGAAAGATGTCGAAGCGGCACTCGCGAAACTCACCACGCGTGCCGGTGACTTCGCGCGTCGGCTCGATCATTTGCTCCGCTTGAATGAGTCGGCGCAAGCAACCGTTATCGCCGCGTTCGGTCAGGTCGCGCAAAAGGTTTCCACGCCGGTGCTTTTGCAGGTACGGCATCATTTCGCCGTGCGCCCGAATCTGACGTCCCTGCGCGTATTCTTTCCGAAAGGGAATGTCGCAAAGGCACAGGGCGTAGAAAATAACCTGCCGCCGCTGTCTGCCGATGTTTGTAACAGCGTGGTCACGGCTTGCGAGGAGCGATTGGTGGAACGGTTCATGGCGTTACCCCCGCTCGGCACGGTGTATATTGACCCGGAACTGTCGAACTACGTCATGCCGTTCGCGATGCGCTCGGCATCCAAATCGCTCCGCACACTGGTTCGTGGCTCGAAGTTGCCGCTCCCGGCGGGCGACGTGTTGCGCTTCTTTCTGTGGTGGAAGAATGGCACCGAGCGAACCGATATTGACCTGTCGGCGGTGCTGTTAAACGCGGCGTTCGAGTACGTCGATATTCTCTCGTACTACAACCTCCAGGGGTTCGGCGGTTGCCATAGCGGCGACATCGTGGACGCCCCCGAGGGCGCGAGCGAGTTCATCGACGTGACGCTGAAAAACGTCCGCGAAAAGGGCGTCCGGTACATCGTCATGAGCGTCAACAGCTACTCGCAACAGCCGTTCGTCGATCTGCCGGAATGTTTCGCGGGTTGGATGGCACGAACGCATCCGGAATCGGGCGAAATCTACGAGCCGAAAACGGTTCATGATCGCGTGGACCTGACTGCGGACACGAAGTTGTCTATTCCACTCGTGATTGATGTAGTTGACAACAAGGTTATCTGGTGCGATATGGGGCTTCGGAATCATCCGAACTTCCAGAACAACGTCCACGGCAACCGGAAAGGCATCAACGTCACGGTACGGTCGCTGGTCGAATTGCAAAAGCCGAACCTCTACGACCTATTCCGCCTGCACGCCATCGCACGCGGCGAGCAAGTCGGGTCGCCCGATGACGCAGAGACCGTGTTCTCAGTCGCCAACGAGACACCATTCCGCGTGGAGGAGATCGCATCACAGTATATGGCGTAACGCGACGGTTTCACTGAAAGCGTAAACAACGGCACCTCCTTACCGAAGGAAGTGCCATTGTTGTATAATCAAGATGAAGGAGCAAAGCAATGACTACTACCACACTTGACGAACCCGTAACCGAAGAGCAAGCGCGTGAAGCCTTACGCACCTTGATTAGCGAGTTTGAAAAATCGCAAGCAACGATTAAGATCAATCACGAGCGCGTCGCCCGTGCCCGCGCCGGTAATGAAAAATTGCGCCTCGAAACTCGCGCTACACTCGACCGTATTCAGAAAGCGATAGACCGCTTTTAGGAGGTTGTGCTCGTGTTCAAAGAGATAATCGAAGCCGCCAATCATGCCTTCGGGGTGACCGGCGAATTGACACAAGCCACGGGCGACATTGCACGACACGAGGAAGTGATACAGGAGTTGCGTGGTGAAGTACACGCCCTATCGCAGAACGTTGAACGCCTGACGTTTGAGATCGAACGCATGCGTGATCACGCCGAAGCCGAACGCCGTCAGGCGCAAACCGAGCGTGAGAAACTGCTCCTCCAACTCGAAAACGCGATGCTAAAAATGGAACGTCGCCTCCCGCCGGTAGACACAATCATTAAAGACCGGTAACAAAACTTGCATAAAAGGATGGTTTTGATTGCGCCGCCAGCATGGGCGAGGCAGGAAGTGATGGCGAACGATTTGTCTGACGCTGAATTTTCAAGTGTCGAGCAATGTCGGCCTAAACTGATACATGTCGTAACCGATGCAATCACTGATTATATAAACGACGACGCACTTTGTTCCGCGGACGGATTGAGTTTCCCAGATCGAAGCAAATTGACGGGCGAATACTATCTGGAAGACGAAAATTATTCTTCTGACTCCTTCACTATCGCGATTCGCTTGACGGTTCGATGTCTGGAGAAACCGCACCGCTTTAGCGAGCGTGCCGATGACTACTTGGGGTTCTTTATTGGATTGACATTAAGCCGGGCTACTGCGGAATTGGATTTACACACGCTCGATAGTGCGGCATTGTAACGATTTTGCCGCCCCTCTTTCACAATCTTCCCTCCGTTCGCGATAATAACTCTTCCATTTCGATAAGATTCATCGAACGCGCTATCGCCATATCCCGTGTGATTCTGCCCGCAAGATAAAGGTCACGCAACGACATTCCCATGGTCTGCATTCCATGATGATTATCCTGACTTTCGATGAACGACGGGATTCGTTCGGTCTTCGATTGGCGTATCATTTCTCGGATTTCCGGTCTGATGATCATTATCTCCTGCGCCATGATCCGCCCCGTCCCGTCCGCATTCGGAATGAGTTGGGTGCAGATCACGGCTTGCAAACTGTTCGATACATCAAGCCGGGTTGCGTCTTGCTCCGCTTTCGGGAATGAGTCGATAAAGCGATCCACCGTCGATACGGCGGAAACCGTACCCATTGAAGCGAAAACGAGGCGTCCGTTGCTCGCCAACGCGAGGGCGGCTCGCATTGTTTTCAGGTCGTGCATCGTCTCGATGACTATCACATCAGCGTTTTGATCCCATACCCCACGCAAGGCGGCGGCAATATTTAGCGCATCCGTCCCGATTTCGCGTTGCCGAACGACGGATAGTTTGGGCGCGTGAAAGTATTCGATCCGATCCTCAATGGTTACGATGTGCATGCTACTGTTGCTATTGATCGCGTCGATCATGGCGGCCACGAGTTCGTTTTT
>JACMIS010000111.1 GCA_014381035.1 Armatimonadota bacterium | reverse complement strand
GTTGGCGCCGTCCGCGAAGGACAAAAACAGAAACATTCCAAGCGTTTGATATAATGGCGCGGAAACATTTCCGTTTCGCTTGTTGTAATCCTATGTCGTTTGATTTATCTGTAGTTATAGTTTCGTACCGCGTCCGCGACGTGTTACGGGACTGCTTAAAGAGTCTGTTCGCAGGCGGCGGTTTAGAGGGAGTGGCATCCGAAGTCATTCTAGTGGACAACGCATCCGGGGATGGAACGGCGGAAATGGTGCGTGACGAGTTTTCCCCGGTTCGATGTATCGCGCTCCGTGAGAACCGTGGATTCTCTGGGGCGAACAACGTCGGGCTTGCCGAAGCCACGGGACGAACCCTGCTTTTGTTGAATCCAGATACCCTAACTCCAGTAGGTGCCATTGCCGAGTGCGTGCGCTATCTTGATGCGCAACCGGCGGATGTCGGGGCGATGGGGTGTCGTGTCGCTGGTCCCAACGGTGTTACTCAATGGGAATGTGCCCGCCGCGCCGTCACTCCGGACGATGAAATCGCCCGCGCTTTTTTGTTGGACCGTATCTTTCCCCGATCCGACAGATTCAACCGCGAACGAATGCCGGGTTGGGACCGTGCTGACGAACGTGATGTGGAGTCCCTCCTGGGGGCGTTCATGCTGATCCGACGCCAGGCATTCGCGAAAGTCGGCGGATTGGACGAACGGTTTTTCCTGATGTACGAGGATACCGATTACTGCACCCGCCTCCGACAAGCCGGGTATCGTATTCGCTATAATCCAGCCGTTACAATCACGCACCTCGGCGGGCAATCCTGGAAGCAGGAGAAGGTCGCGACGTACACCAATAGTCACATCGCCGCCCTGCAGTATATGGAAAAACATTTCCCCGGCGATGCCGGGCGTGTGCGCCGTGCACACCGCCTCGGGATGCGCTGGAAAGCACTGTTGTTGCGTCTCGCGTTGCTCCGGTCTCCGCGAAATCCCGAACTTCTGGAGCGGTTGCGGATGGCAGATTCGGCGCATGACGCGCTTGCGGCTATGCCACGCCGCGAGGAGTCACACGCATGAAACTGCTGTATGTTTCCACGCTCGATCACATCATCCGCGCGATGCTCCCGCATTTGGAAGGAGCCAAACGCGCCGGGTACCGGGTCGAAGTCGCCTGCCGCGTGACCCGGTTCGGCGACGAAGTACGGAAAGTCGTGGACGCCGTTCATGACGTGCCGATGTCGCGCTTCCCGGTTCATACAAGCAACCTGGTCGCGCTGAAGCAGGTAACGGAATTGATCCGGCGCGAGCGGTACGACGTGGTTCACTCGCACAACCCGTCGGGCGGTTTCATCGGGCGGCTTGCCGCGACCAATGCCGCGACGGGCGCACTTCGGGTCTACACCGCGCATGGTTTCCATTTCCACCGTCATGGGCACCCCACTGCGAACGCCGTTTATGAATCCATCGAGCGTTACGCCGGGCATAAACTATCCGACGCCGTGTATGTGTATAACAGCGAGGATTACGATGCGGCACTCGCCAAGAATGTCGTTCCCGCGGAGCGACTCTTCGCCACGCGCGGGATCGGGATTTCCGCCCGTGAGCAGTTCAACCCCAAGGCGGTCTCGGAAGAAGATCGGGAAGCGTTCCGACAGGAGATCGGCGCGAGTGCCGACACGCCGATTCTTTCCGTGGTCGGCGAAATGCTCCCACGCAAGCGGCAGTTCGACGCGATACGGGCAATGAAACGGATCGTTGCGACGCACCCTGCAACGATTTTGGTGCTGGTCGGCGACGGGAAAATGCTGGAAGAGAACAAAGCCCTGGCGGAGTCGCTCGGTATCGCCGCGAACTGCCGGTTCCTCGGGTTCCGGCGCGATGTCAAGCGCATCCTCGCGGCGTCCACGCTTTTCGTGTTCCCGTCGAAACAGGAAGGACTGCCCTGCGCGATTCAGGAAGCAATGGCGATGGAGTTGCCGACGGTGGCGACCGATGTTCGCGGCAACTGCGAGTTAGTCAACGCAGATAACGGTCGTCTCGTGCGCCTTGCCGACCCGCTTCAACTCGCCGACGCCGTTATCGAACTGCTTTCCCTTCCACCCGCCGAGCGGCGCAGACTGGGACAGCGCGGGCGGGAACAGATGGTGACAAAGTACGAACGCGAGTTGTGCGTCGCCGAGTGGCTGGACCTTTACAAAGTCGCCGACGAACGACGACGGGCGCGAAAAACATGATCGCTTTCGTCACCGGAGCGACCGGTTGCGTTGGCTATGCCCTGTGTCGCCGTCTTCTGGCGCACGATGCATTCACCGAGGTGCGCGTTCTTGTCCGTGCTACTCCCGCCGATGTTCCCGAGGGTTGCCACGTTTTTGTCGGGTCGCTCGACGATTCGAGTGTTTTGCAATCCGCCTGTGATGGGGCGGATGTGATCTTTCACGCGGCGGCGCAGGTTCATTCGCCCGATGCGGCGGCATCCGATTTCGAGCGCGTGAATGTCGGTGGCACGACGAAACTGCTCCAAGCCGCGACGAGTGCAAATGTGCCGCGCTTTGTTTATTTCAGCACGGTTGCGGTATACGGCGAAGACACACCGATGGAGGGGATCAGCGAGGATGCTCCCCCTGCCCCGATCACTCCCTACGCACAAACCAAGTTGCGCGGCGAACTGCTCGTGCAGGAATGGGCGACGCGGACGGAAGGTGTCGGCGTTCTACTGCGACTCGCGACGGTGTATGGGGCGAGGGATCGGGGAAATATGTCGCGCATGATGGAAGCGATTCGGCGCGGGCGGTTTGTGTTGCCAGAGGGCGGCAAAAATTGTAAGACGTGCGTCGCCGTCGAAACGGTCGCTGGGGTCGCCGTGAACGCCGGAACCCTTCGGGAAGTGCCGAACGGCTTGCCGATTGTTGTTGCCGATCCATACGGGGCGTACTCTCTTGCGGCGATAGCTTGGGCGATGGCGGGGGCAAGCGGCACAAATCCGAAAAATCTCACTCGCCGGGTGCCGATTTCTATTTTGCGCACCGCCGCGCAAGTGATTGAAAGTGTTTGGCGGGTCCTTCGTCCCGGCAAGCCCGCGCCTCTCACTCTCACACAAATAGAAAGGCTCGCCGCGAATAATGTGTACCGGACCAACCGAATGGATTTGTTGCTACCCGACCTCCATACAACCTCGCTCAACGAAGGTTTGCGCGACTCGTATCATTTCTTACATTCGGCGGAAAACGACGTGTAGGAACGGGGTTCCACTCGCCGAATGCAACCGATGCGGTACCATAAGAGCAATATGCTCACGATTTTAGGACTTGGTCCCGGCGACCCCGATACTCTTCCCGCTCGGAATGTAAAATTGCTACGCTCCGGGGTTCCGGTTCTTCTGCGAACAGTGATACACCCCACGGTGGAATCCGGTCCGGTGCGCGAAATCCTTGACGCCCTGCCCCCCGGCACGGTGACCGCGCTGGACGAGGAATACGAGCGTGGTGGATCGTTCGACGAGACCTACCGGGCGATTGTGCGTCGGGTTTTATCGGCGGCGGACACGGGCGACGTTGTCTATGCGGTTCCCGGTCATCCATTAATGGGTGAGACCACGGTTGCGTTGCTTCTTGCCGAAACGAAAGCGCGGGGAATCGCGGTGCGGATCTTTTCCGCACCGTCTTTCGTGGACGCATGCCTGGAACTCCTGCAAGTATCGGTGGACACGAATCTGCATGTCGTGGACGCGCTCACGCTTCGCGCCGACGCGCCAGCGGCACCGCACGAACTGCGCACCGGCGGTCCCCTGCTCCTGTATCAGGTGCATTCGCGCCGCGTCGCGTCCGAAACCAAACTATCCCTGATGAACGCCGGTTTCCCCGACGATTTCGCCGTTTCCGTGATCCACGCGGCGGGCATAGTCGGACAGGAAGCGATCCGCAAGGTTCCATTACACCTTCTGGACCGCACCGACGCCGGGGTACACAACCATCTGACCAGCGTCTTCATTCCTTCGTTGCCCGGCGACTCGCGTAAGCCGTCGTATTTCGATCTGGTTCACGTCATGGCGCGACTACGGGACAAAAAAAATGGTTGCCCGTGGGACCTCAAACAAAGTCACGATTCTTTGAGAAAGTACGTTATAGAGGAGGCATACGAAGTCGCCGAGGCGATAGACCGCCTTGCCGACGATTCCGGTTCGCCGGACGATCTGTGCGATGAATTAGGTGATCTGTTGTTGCAAGTGGTATTCCACGCGCAACTGGCAAAAGAAGCGGGCGACTTTGACGAGAGTGATGTTTGCACCGCGATTGTGGAGAAACTGATTCGCCGTCACCCGCACATATTCGGCGAAGTGATTGCGAACGATGCCGAGACCGTGTTGACCAACTGGAACGCGATCAAGGCGCAGGAAAAGCGGGACAAGTCCGATTCTGAGAGTGACGCGTCCACGCCCTCGGTTCTGGATGGTGTAAATCAATCACTTCCCGCGTTGCTGATGGCACTCGAAACGAGCAAACGGGCGGTGAAGGTCGGTTTCGAATGGGCAAATACCAACGCGGTTCTGGCCAAAGTGGATGAAGAGTTAGCCGAACTACGCGCCGAGTTGTCGGCGGCAACAATGGATACCGGGCGTGTGGAAAGCGAGATCGGGGATTTGCTTTTCACTCTGGTGAATGTCGCACGGCGAACCGGGGTCAATCCGGAAGACGCCCTGCGGCGACAGATAACACGGTTCGGCGGGCGGTTTCGCTTTATGGAACAGGAGACGGCACGGTCCGGGCAAGAATTGTCCACACTGACGCCCGACGCATGGTTCGCATCGTGGAAGCGGGCAAAGGAGAACGAGAGGAAAGTGACATGAAACGAACAGCATTTTTGAGCGCGATAGCGATGGCGGCACTGCTCACACCGCTAACGGCGGCGACCGCGCAAACCGTCATCAACAACAATATCACCATCAATAACGGAGACGGTAACGGCTACAAAAACAATTCTGATTCCGGTCAAGCCGTGTACTGGCGCAACGATAACCGAAAATTGGAAGCCTGGCTTTACACCGACCGGACCAATTACCGCGCCGGTACCGGCGTTCAGTTACGCCTGACGCTGACCAATTTCGGCAACGGAAGCGCGCATATCCAGTTGCCGCGCAAGGGCGAGTATGCGATCACGATTACCGATGTTCGTACCAACCGCGTGATCTGGAGTCGGGATAAATCGCAGTCGCGGGGTGGCTCGCTTAAGCTCAATGCAGGCGGCACGGCGCAGTGGACGGAGTTCTGGGACCAGCGCGACGCTCGCGGAAAAACCGTTCCGATGGGTGCCTACCGGATTGATGCGCGGGTCCTCGATTCCCTGCCCGTCTCCGCACAGGTCTTTCTTACCGAGCGCGGCGTGGAGCGACCACAACCGGGCAACGGGAACGGCGGGATTGTGCCCCCCGACCCGGTAACCGGTCCCGGCAACGGCAACAATGGCGGCGGCGGCGGTTGGGGAGCGTCCGCGATTCGTGGTTCCCTCGCACTGAGCAAGACATCGGTTCGTCCCGGCGACGTGGTCAGTTTTACCTACACGGTGGTGAATACCAACCGGCAACCGGTGACGCTGGCGTTCGGCTCGGCGCAACTGTTCGATGTTTGGGCGATCCCTGCGACCCGCACCCCTGCCGGAACTCGCACACCGATCTGGCGACTGAGCGACGGTGTCGCGTGGGCACAGGTCATGCAACAAGTAACGCTGCAACCCGGCGCACAACGAAAGTTTCAAGGTAGCTGGCGCATCGGGAACGACATCAAGCCCGGACAAACGCTTGACGTGGCAGCGTCCCTGACCTCGGTCGGCGGCAGAGGGGTCGTCGGCGCAACACAAACCCGTATCGAGGTCAACTAACCAAAGCGAGTTAGACGTCACGCACGATAAAATGGGGTTGCAACCGAGGGGTTGCCGCCCCATTTTTGCGTCCACGGTTTGAGAATTTGAGGGATTTTTTTGAGCGAACGCCATGCCAATATTTTTGCTAAGGTCGCACGAGCGAGACCCCATCACGGTAGCATTCGTCGCAATCGCTGTAGTTAGTTGTTTGATCGCTTATCTGGCACAGTATTTACTACCACTCACTGGTACTATCACCTCAAACAAATTATATTTGGCAGGCTTGATAATAGATTCTATATCCGTATTGCTTTTCTGTTATTCCACACTGAGACGGTTGCGAAAACCTGAGGAAGGACAGGTAGCGATCCTATTCGTTGGTATGATCCTGTATCTGTTCTCATGCAGTACAAGCGATCTAGTTATCTTTGATGTGGTGCAACTCTCCGTACCGATGTCCAAGTCGTTGGATTTATTGATTCTCTCCTTCTTTCACTACTTTTGCCAGATATTGTTTCCCCGGTTATTTACAGGATTACCTCGATTTATGACGACATCAAAATGCAGTTCTCGCGATAGTTGAATTAAACTCTGACGTTCGCCCTGCGATTCCAATGGGTTCCAACGCGTCGTGAAACGGCTGGCGAGAAATATCAGCATTCGAATTATCAGCCGCGCCATGTTGATTTATTTGTTTGAAAATCGCCAATGCCAAACGGGACCGTCTTCGGGGTCTTCAACCATTCCCATGTTTGTGAAGCCGACTTTGCGCAGGATCGCTGCCGATGCGTTCTCCTCGGGCAAGGAATGGGCGACGACTGCGAACTCGGGACCCGCCCGGTGCGCGATGGCGAGTAGCATTCGCGCCATGTCGGTAGCGATTCCCTGATTCTCGAAGGGTTGAAAGGTGAAATAGGAGATTTCGACGGTGTTATTTACCGGGGGCGACTTGAACCCGCAGGTTCCGACGACTTCGCCGTCCCGAACCGCCAAATAGCCGGTCCACGGCGACGAAAACCTGGTCTCGTTGTAAATCGCGGCGAACGCTCGGCAAACGTCTTTCGCGATGTCCGACAGGTCCGTGATCTTTTCCGAAAAAGTGCCGTCTTCTTTGATTTCGACCAGATACAGGTTTTGATTTCTCATCGCGTTCATAGTATCGAATGAATGCTCTGTTTGCTCACTCGAAGGGGAGACTAAGCAAACGGGGCACCTACGGGACACCAGATCTCGTGAACGCACCGCACACAGTCAAGCCTCACGCGGGATCATTCAATCCCAAATCGGATACCCTATCTGGGGTACGGAAATTTTGACTACTTCATCGCGCGGGTCGTAGATATGACGGTCACCTTCCTCGTCATGCCATTCCATCTTACGATTCGGTTTGTCGTAGGGTTGAAACGTCACGTCTACCCGAATCAACGAGCATTCCCGGCAAATAAACGATTGGAATGTATCGTGTGAGATACCGCCCTCCTCCGTAAAGATCTTTAACAATTCCTGCCGCGACGTTCCCGGTCGGATAGTCCGTATCTGCGTCAACAGGTCACGTAGCCATCGGCAATGGTCTGAGTTCCATCGCTTGTAATCTTCTTCGCTCGGCATGACAGTTCGGTCCTTTCATCCCCACATACCTTCCGACTTCCTAGACTGCATCATCCGAGCAAATCGAGTGGTCGGGATCACAACATAAGTCGGTCACTTCTGACCGGAAATGGTACAGGATTGCTTCGAGCCGCAGTTCTGTTTGTTCATCGTTTTATGGGCACAAAGAAAGTGACGACGAGCCACAACGCCCACCCCACGCCGTGCGAACACACGATGCCCCAGAACGCGATCTGGTAGGAATCCTTCGCAGTCTTGTGTCGCAGTCGTTCCTGCGCGAGGTATCCCCCGATCCAGCCGCCGAGTAGTTCGAGCAGGTGGAGGGTCTTCTCGGGAACTCGGGACGCGCCCGCTTGCGCTTGCGCCTTGTCGTGCGAATAAACGGCATAAGTGATCGCGCCCATTACAGGGTATGCGAGGACGATCGGCAACCCGGTTCGCACCATGAGGAGAACGCCAACACCGATGCAGAATGCCGCGAGCCAGTACGGTACCAGACTCACCTTCGTGCTCACTGTCGCGCCCGCAATCCGAACATCGGCGGCACGGAGCCGCCCGTCCTCGCCCGCCGTGATGAAGAACTCCACGGCGTCGCCCGCGACCGGACGCCGCGTCGCGTTTTTCACCGCCGAGACGTGCAGGAAAACATCCCTGCCGCCCCCGCTCGGAGTGATAAAGCCGAAGCCTTTCTCGTCCTTCCAATCTCGCACAGTGCCGCATTGTCGCAATTCGGTCCCTTTTGTTACCAGTTGATCGGATACACGCTAATCCCACTGAACGCGCCGAACAGTGTCGTGAATCCCCCGCCCAGAAGATCGCCTGCGATCAGACCGAGGAAGAACGGGATAAACATCCGGTACATCGGTTGCCCGCCATAGCGCAACACCAGTACTTTGAGGAGCCACGCGATGAAAAATGGTAGCCACGTGCTTTGCATGGTTCCGGTGTTGGCTATCGCATAGCCGACCGGGTGCAGGGGCCACCAGACGAAGTAGGTTCGGAGCAGAATGAGAACCGTCGTCATTCCGAACCCGAAAGCGATGCCACCGATGGCGTAGGGGTCGGCGGGGACCGGATTCCGGAGCAGTGCCGCCAGGTTATCGAACGGGACACGCCCCTGAGACGTTCGCCAGGGTTCCGCCTTCGCCTCCGCGCCGTACATGTGCCACAGCGTCAGCGCGATCATGAACGACGCGGTCAATCCGAGCACGGTGCCGATGCAGATCGCCCCGAACAACCGCCGCCGCGAAACACCGACCGCATCCGCCATTTTGAACGCGTCGAAGTGGTGCGGCATCGGCATACAGCGCATGTCGAAGTTGGCGACGGCGGGGCGCATGAACGCCAGAATGGTCATGTCTTGCGGCGTCATAAAACCGGTGCCGAGGGTGCGCGTCATTAACGCATTCACATCGATTTCGGGACCGAACAGCCAGGCGTTGCCGGTTTCGGCGCGGATTCTGGTCGCGGCGATCATGTAGGTCAAAGCGAGAACGATCAGTACCACGGCGATGATCGGTTGCATCCCACCCGCGACACAGAAGCCGACCATGACGGCGATAGAGCAAAGCAATCCGATTGCCGCCGTGCGGTAGGAGACCGGTTCGTTGGAATCATCCATGCCGCCCGGTTCGCGCAAAATAGACTTCACGACTTCCTTGAGATAGGCGCGGTTGAGATAAAGGGTGACGATGGTCAGTCCCAGAAATGCGCCCGCGCCCTGATGCCCGATATAGGGGAATGTCGCCCGTTGCGCCCCGGTAATGTCGGCATCAATGTTGAACGCCGAGCCGAAAACGCGTTCGGCTTTGGTAAACAGGTAGAAGAACCACGCGCTGAACGTCACATCAACCGGAATCAGGTACGCGATCCCGATCACGAACGGGTAGAACGACAGCATCAGCGGGTTCATCGCCCGCCAGGGAAGGTCGCCTACATTCTGCATCAGGTTGGTTTCGGCGCGGAGCGAAACATACGGGACCGCAGGCTGGTTGAGCGCAATGGTGTTCAAGACCGCGAACGAGAACGGGACCGCCGCCCCAAACCAGAACAGGGGATTCCTGAAGATGGGCACTTTCTCGTCGCACAGCGCGAGTGGTAGCGCAACGGTCGGGAAGGTCAGCCGTTCCCGTTCCACCCACGACTGCCGCAGGAGTGAGGCGATACACAGCGAGGCGAACGATAGCGCGAGCATGAAGCCGATCCAGGTCGCCATCTGCGGAAACCAGAGCGACCATTCGACGGGGGCTTGCCCTTTGTAAAACGCGTCGAGTGCTTTCGGGTTCGTTTGCGCCATCCACGGCGGTACGAACCGGTGGAATAATCCCGCCCAACCGTTCGCATCGGTCGCGTAATGCCACGCGGCGACAACGGTAGGCACAATGAAATGGAGTTGCCCCGACGAAGAAAGCACCGCCGAAGTCGTCACCATGACATAAATAACCAGCAATTCCGCGCCCGAAAGTGCTAGCCCCGGCAAAATGGCACGGGTCAAAATGTTGATCGCGGAGAGCACGAATAGAATGCAGAACGAACCGACCGGCGTGGAGGTCGCGGCAATCGCGGTGTGTCCTTGCCGTCCCCCCATGATAAGCTCGGCATAATGAATCCAGAGATCCGCGAGAACCGTAAAAAATAAACCCAACAAGAGCGACCGCACGGTCACGCCAAGGGCTTTTGCGTTATTGATTCTCGCCGGATCTTTCGCGGAAGGGGCGCTATCCTTCGCCCCGTCAGTTGTTGAAACGTTTTGCATCGTCGCCATATCGTTTGGAAGTATACGCCTTTTCGAACAAACATTCCTGCCCTACACAGGAACGCTTGCGGGAACGCGGAGGTGACATGGCTATCGTCTATAGTGCTCTACGTGAAGTACAACACCCGCGCCTGGGGCAAGATTTCGGCAATCGCGTTGTGAAAGAACGTCTTGATCTCCTTCATCGTCACCGCAGGATAGACATACTTCGCCGCACCGAACTTGCCGAACTTGCGTTCGCGCTTGTCTACGTCCATGTCGAGCGCGGTCGCCGGGTACCAGCCGAGAAGAGTTTCACGCGCACCGGGCGTGAACCGATGCGTGATCAACTCGAAAGTCAGGTCGCACGGTGTGTCCGCGAGGGATTCGGCGACGCGGCGAAGCAGGTCACCGTACTCCTCCTGCCAGTTGTCGAACGGCATGATCGGCGCGAGAACGACGCCGACCGGGTACCCCGTCCGCGCCATCTTCGTCATGGCGGCGATACGTTTGTCTACCGTCG
>JACMIS010000819.1 GCA_014381035.1 Armatimonadota bacterium | reverse complement strand
ATGCTGTCGTTGCTTTATCCGGCACGGCCAACACGGCGACCGATCTCGGGCAGAATTGGAACATTTCCACGCTCAACATCGCGAACAGCAACTACACGGTCGCCGGGGTGGGTCGCTCCCTGAAACTGACCAACTTCTGGCGCAGCAATTTCGCCGGAAATGCGCTGAACCTCGGGGCGAATCTGTCCGCGTCGCTGACGATGGATTCGCTGATCTTGGGCAACTCCTCGGCGTCCAATAACACGATGGGTTGGCTCCTGAACGCCGGTTCAAGCCTGACGGTTTCCAGCCGAATTACCGAGGTCGTGCCGCCGGGCGCGCTCAACCGCTTCTTGCTCGAAAAGCGCGGCACGGGTTCGCTTACGCTCACGGGCGGCACCGCAACTACCCCCTCCCAAATACTGCGCTACAGACAATTAGACGGAGGCAGTACCACCTTGAACGGCGGGTCGCTCTTCGTCAACGGTTCCGAACAAGGGGCGATGACCATCCAAAACGGCACGTTCACGCTCCAGAACGGGGCGGTCTTCCGCGCCAACGGCGGCGTGAACATCGCGAACGGGGTGGGCACGTCCGCGACATTGACTCTGGACGACGCGACCTCATCGTGGACATCGGGCACCCTGAGCGTCGGCGAACGTGGCACCGGTACCTTTAATCTGACGAACGGCGCGTCTATCAGCGCGACATCGGTTCTCGTCGGTAACGGCACCGGCGGTTCGGGGGCGGTGACGGTTTCCGGGGCGGGCACGATCATCCGGGACGCGCAGATTTACGTTGGCGGCTTCAGCGGCGCCACTGGGGCGTTACTGGTGGAAAAGGGCGGTAGGATCGACGGCTCGTATCTGCTCGTCTCCTCGAACGCGACCAGCGTCCCCCGGCCGACCGCGACGTTCGACGACGCCACGATCAACATCGGTGGCGACATCGTGGTCGAAGGGGGCAACGCCGGAATCGTCACGGCGCGAAACGGTGCGCAGGTGCGGGGCGTCGGGCTTCAGATAGACGGGTTCGAGCCCGGGGGCGGTTCGGTGACGATCACCGGGGCGACGACGCGATGGTCCACCTCGAACAATTTTAACGCCGACTCCGTCCTCGTCGGCAAGTTCCGCCACGGCACGCTGACTGTTTCGGACGGCGCCGTGCTGACCACGAACGGTTCCGCCAGAATCGCCGGCGGGGCAGGGTTTACCGGGACCGTTTTACTCACCGGTCCGGGCTCGAAATGGGAGATGAATGGTCTTCTCACCATCGGGGCGGGCGGGAACGCCGTCATGAACGTTGCCGACGGCGCGACGCTCAAATCTAGCCACGCATCGCTGGACCGGGGAACCGTGAGTATTACCGGTGCCAACACTTCCTGGACGCTGAGCACCGGCTCGTTCCTTCCGGATAATGCGGCAGAACTCAGTGTGGGCGTGTTCGCGAACGGCACGCTGACGATTGCGGACGGGGCCACGGTTTCTGCGGGGGCGGTCAAAATCGGCAACGCGCAGGGGAAGATCATCGCGGACGGCGCCATCATGAACACGACAGGTCTGGCGGACGGCGTTAACTTCGCGACGAACACGTCCCGCATCCTGGAGATTCGGAGCGGCGGCCTGAGAATCAACCAGCGCGGGGATTCCGTTTTCAGCGGCGTCGTGACGGGGAACGGCGCGTTAACGAAAGCGGGTGTCGGTAGTCTGACGCTGTCCGGGGTGCAATCGCGAACCGGCGCGACAGACATCGAAGGGGGCACGCTGGCATTCGGGCAGTCGTCCGCTTCCACGGCGTACACGGTGTTCTCCGGGGCGACGCTGAATTTCGGGGGATTCGCGCCTGTCGCCGGGGCGACGATCGTCAACAACGGCACGATTATCGGTCTGCCGGGGGGAGGACTACAGATTGGTCCCGGCGGATCTGCCGGCGGCAGCGGTTCGTTCGGCGGGGGTCTCACGAACGGCGGGGCGGTGTCCCCGGGTAACTCCCCCGGCACTCTCACCATCCAGGGCGACTACACGCAGACCGCGACCGGGGCGTTGAACATTGAAATCGGCGGGACAGGTCTTTCGGAGTTTGATCAGCTGCTCGTGACCGGCAATGCTACCCTCGACGGGTTTTTGAATATTTCTTTCGTCGGCGGTTACGAGCCGCTATCCGGGGGCGTCTGGGATTTCATGCGTATCGGCGGCGACCTTTCGGGTTTTTTCGACCCCATGAACATCTCGATCTCCGGGTTTAACCTGGAACAGCGCGGACTCGCCGCGCAGGTGCAAGCGCGCCAGAACGGAAGCGCGCCGGGGTATGTGTACTCGCTCGCCGTCGTCACCGTGGTCCCGGAAGAGGGGGCGGGTTGGCTTGTACTCCTCGCCGCCCCGGTGGCGGGAACCCT
>JACMIS010000818.1 GCA_014381035.1 Armatimonadota bacterium | reverse complement strand
GCGTCCGCGAGGACGCTCGGCACGAAGTGCCCACAGGCGTGGGTTTCAACCCGCGATAGAACGGTGGAGATTAACGATCATTTATGAACGAACCTGCCCCTAAACCCATCACCCGCGTCGGCGTCATCGGCGACCCGCACGCGGAAGACGAACGCCTCGCGGCGGCGATAGTTTTTCTGCAAGCGGAGGGGGTGGACGCCCTGCTCTGCACCGGCGATGTCGTCACCGGGAAGGGCGACGCGAACCGGTGTTGCCATCTGCTCGAAGAAAACGGGGTTCACACCGTGCGCGGCAACCACGACCGCTGGTTTTTCACAGACGGTTACATGAACATGCTCCCGGACGCCACGCCGCCCGATGAGTTAGACCTCCGCGCCCGTGCTTTCTTGCAGACGTTGCCGCAAACGCTTCCTTTCGAAACGGTGCGCGGACCGCTCCAACTCGCCCACGGCACCGACATCGACGACATGCTCGCGGTCTATCCGGGCGACGGGCGTTGGGTGCTGGAAGCGAACTGGAAACTGCAACGCTTGTATGCCGAGGGGGAGTACCGGGTTCTGGTCGGCGGACACACGCACGCCCCGATGGTGCGGGCGTTCGACCACCTGACGTTGCTGAACCCCGGCACGTTGCGCCGCGACCGGGACTCGGGCATCCTGCTCGCCGACCTCGCCGCAGGGACGGTCGCCTTTTATCAGTTCGATGAAGCGGGCACGGTTTCGCCTGCCGGGAGACCCGCGTCCCTACCAAAACCATCGGAGGAAATGTTATGAAACGTATTGTTAGTGCTCTCGTCGCAGTCGCATTGTGCGCGTTCGCCCTGGTCGCCCCGCGCCCCGTCGCACAAGCACAGACCCAGTTCGAAATGAACCAGACGGAGTTGAAAAACTACCAGAAAGCCGACGCCGAACTGAACCGCGTCTACGCCCGCCTGATGAAAAAACTGGACAAAGAAGGTGCCGCGAAACTCAAAAAAGCGCAACGGGCATGGATCGCCTACCGCGACCTGGAAATGGAGTTCGCCGCCGATACCGCACGCGGCGGCTCGATGTCACCGATGCTACACTCCGGTGCTGGGGCGCAACTGACCAAAGACCGCATCAAAGATTTGAATGGTTATCTCGCGGCGTATGGAGGGAGATAAGTGGACAGTGATTAGTGGTCAGTGATCAGATAAACAGCCGCTCCCCATTAGGGTCTGCTGACCGAATCTGGGTACCCAAACGCTTTCCCCTCTGACCACTGTTCACTGACCACTGACCACTAATCCTACTTATTCTCGTCGTCCTGAATGGAGAACATATAGCGGACGTTCCGGGAGTTGGTTTTCGCCAGGTAATCCAGTTTGTGCGCCTTGGCGTGTCCGTCGCACCAGAGGACGTTGGTCGTGCCGTGATGCCGTTCGCCGACGTTGCGCATCACGCGGATTCCCTCGGGACCTTTGGTGATCGCCGGATTGCTCGCCGAGTTCGGCCATTCGATCTCGTAATTGTTGAGGAGGCCGGTGTTCGCGGTTTCCATCACCCAGATCGTCTGCGCCGGTACGACGAGTGCGGCGACGGACTGCTCATACGGCGGGGCGGCGTTATCGGTGCCCGCCCAGTATGCCGCGTTCATGGCGTAGGAGCCGTAGTCCCTGCCGCTCTGGAATTTGTACGGCTTGTTGCTGTCGTCGCTCGGGCAGGTGAACACCTTCTCATTCTTCACGTAAGCCGCCAGCCCGTCGAGCCATCTGTAGCGGCTCGCGTTGCTCGGACCGTTGCCAACGTACCAGGCTCGCGGGTACGTTTCGTCGAAATCCTGCAGATACT
>JACMIS010000817.1 GCA_014381035.1 Armatimonadota bacterium | reverse complement strand
TTCGCGCACGTTCTCTTTCGCCGATTTCGTCGCCGCCATGAGATTTGTGAATAGCGTCGCGGATGCGGCGGAAGAAGCCAACCACCACCCGGACATAGACATTCGCTACGATAAAGTGACTCTGGGGTTGGTGACACACGACGCCGGGGGAATCACGAAGAACGATTTCGCGTTAGCCGGAAAAGCCGATACGCTCGCTTAAATATCCATCATTCCGAGGTCATCAGGTAAACCGAAGCCGCCCGCTCCGACCAGCGGGACGAAGGCGACAGTCCCCAAGTCGTGCGTCGTCACCGAATCGGAACCGTCGCTCGCTTTCGTGAGTAGCAGAAGACGTTGCGGTGCGTTCTCCTGCCCGACGGGAAGAACCAGGCGACCGCCCGGTTTCAGTTGCGCGACAAACGCGGGGGGAACAGCGGGAGCGACGGCGGCAACGAGAATAGCGTCATAGGGAGCCTCCGGTTCCCATCCCCGCGAGCCGTCGCCAACAAACAGTTTCACATTGGCGACGCCGAAACCGCCCAGTGCCTGACCGGCGCGTTCCGCAAGCGACGGGATCCGCTCGACAGCGATCACCTCGTCGGCGAGCAAGGAAAGTACAGCGGTCTGGTACCCGGAGCCTGCGCCGATTTCCAGAACCTTCTCCGCGCCAGTCAGCGCGAGGGCTTCACTCATCAAGGCGACAATGTATGGTTGCGAAATCGTCTGTCCCTCGCCGATAGATTGCGCGGCATCGGCGTAAGCGCGGGTGTGTGCGTCGGTCGCGGAGCGGATGAAGCGGTGCCGGGGCACACGCCGCAATGCATTTAGTACCCGGCTGTCGCGGATACCGCGTGCCGCGATCTGTTCCGCGATCATTCGCTCCCGCATCGCATCCCGCTCGGCTTCCCTAATGTCGTTGGTTGCCGACATCGAACGCCTCCAACATTTTCGCGTCTCCGCTGACGCTGACTGCGGGCGAAACAGCCGCCCGCGCTCGATTTTCGCGTAATTGCCGATGCGCCGCACTGACATACAAGCCGACGAGCATGAAATAGACCGGGGCGACACAATAATAGTCGAACGTGTTCGCGCCGATGCCGTGGATACAAAACCCGAAATGGAAGGCGAAAAGCCCGATACCCAGCGGTCGCCATTCTACCGGCGCGATGTCGCGATACCGCCAGAGGATCCAGGGAATACTGATTATCAGATACGCGAACGCCAGTATCCCCGGAACGCCCTGCTCGGCTAACACACGGACGTATACCCCGTCCCCGACGAGAAAAGGCGTGACTTTGCTCAGCGAGGCTCCGTTCCCCACCGTCCCTAACCCCTTACCCGACGGCGTTTCCAGAAAGACCTTCCAGCCCGCTTTCCACTGGTGTGTACGGTCGTTCGCAACCTCGCCTTTTTTCGCGGCGTTGGCACTGACGGTTTCCAGTCGGTCGAAGGTTACCGTGACAAGCGGTGAGTCACGCATCGCATACAGTCCTGCTACCCCAACAACAGCACTTACCGCAAGAACAGCCGCGATGCGTTTCCGATGTGCTCCCCGAAACAACAGCAGAATGGCTATCGCGATCACAAAGGAGATCATCGCCCCGCGGGAGATCGAACAGACCATACCCAGCGTCGCCAGCAAAACGAAAACATACCGTTTTAGGAGCACATCGCTACGCATCAGGTATGCCGCGCCGAGCACGGCGACTAATTCAGACAGGGTGCCCCAGTGGTTCTCCTCGAAGAAGAAAGCCTGCATTCGGGGATAAAACCCCCAAAACGCCATCGGCGTCATGCCGGGAGGGACGAAATGCGGATGCTCCGCGTTTTGCAACACCTTGTACCAGTCGGGGCGAATGAAGTACACCGGAAGCGACAGGCACATCAAAACGCCGTAGCATCGTGTCATCCAGCGAAAAAACCACATCCCTTGTTCGTGTGTCGGTTGTAGCCAGCGGATGACCAGATAGAATATCGCCGGTGTCATGGAAACGTACCAGCCATTGAACGGGCCATACGGATGGGTGTATTGGGCGGCGACAACGACGGAATAGATCCCGACGATCACGTAAAGGGCGACCGGAAGATCGTCGCCGTAGATTTTCAGGCGATAGCGCGGATTCTTGATCCCCCATATCAACAGTTGCGCCAGAATAATCATCTGGAGAAAATCGGGGAAGAAGCGCACACCCCCGGCAAAAACCGGCAGATGGTGCGCCGTGTAGATCGTGCGCAGGGTGTTCATCACCGGATATTGCGCGATAATGACGGCTAATGCGATCCAGGGATTGCGGACGGCACCGACCAACAACACCGCGACAAGCCCGAGAATGAGAACGGCGACGAATGCCTTCGGAAACGCCGCCGCCACACCGACGGCGACCGCCCCGAGCACCCCGACGACATACATCCACCACGGCGTGGCGGGGCGTGTTATCGGGCGGGATGAGGCGGGGACACCGGGAGCAGGCGAAACCATGGTTCGTTTTTATCATGAACGGGCGGAGCGAACAATTTCCCCTTGAGCAAACCGGAACAGGACAGCGAACCCGTATCGGATCACGCGCCGATATTTGCCGTGTTTCGAAAGATGATCCGATCCGTGGGCATCACCCGGAGCGCGTATAGGTTGAGATATAGCAGGAGCAACGCTACCAGCAACCATACCCCCTGTCGCCAACGCTGTGACGGCACGAACCGGCGTAGAAAAGCGTTCATTCCGCCCGCCATCAGAACACCGAACGGCGCGAGTAGCACGAAAAAATATCGCCCCTGCGGCGGATAGTGCGCCCAGTTGTACTGGCAATAGACGAGGAAGACCCACGCGGCGAATACGCCGGTGACGACGCAGATCGCCCGCTCCACGCGGGAGCGTGGCAGAACACGACGCAGAGAAAATGCCGCACCAACAAACGCCGCGATTTGGAAAACGAAAAGCACGAGGTAGTTCAGGAGCGGAAAGCGGTGCGTCATCCCGTCGAAGCACCCCCAGAACGATACCCAACCCGCGCCGACTATGGAAACAAAATACCGGAGTGGAGTAAAGCCTTTGGTTATCGAGATCACAGCATACCCCGGTTGAATCGGGTCCCACATCCTGTCCGCCGCCGCTTTTCGGAGCGGGTCGCCGAAGTGGACGATGTTATACGCGAACCACCATCCCCACGCCGCGCCGATCACGCCGATCAGAAACGCAAACCGCGAAATCGGCACCCGCAACGGCTCTCCGCGCCATTTGCGCGAGTAGAGAAGCCCCACGCCGATAGACAGTAACAAGCCCGCGCAGGTGATTTTACAACCCACCGCGACGACGCACCAGAACACGAGCGCGACGAATCGGCGTCCGGCGAATCCGAAGCGGATGTTTTCATACAAGAAAGCGAGTGTCGCCGCCGCACCGAGCGCGGCAAGGTTTTCGTTTGTCACCGCGCCGGAAAGCGACATACGCATCGGCACTGACGCGACGAGAAACGCGGCGGGAAACGCGACGGAGCGGGAAAGACGTACCTGGCTCGCGGCGCGGTACGAATACCAGATCGTGCCGAGACCGATCAGCACCCCGAATAAGCGCATTGCTTGCAATGCACCCGATTCGCTCAAAACGGTCGCCGCAGCGGTGAATACAATGCCAGCAAGTCCATGGTATAACGGGGGATGCACGGACGTATCGTAGGGAGAAGCATAGGGTGGCAATGAGAGCCGGTGCGAAGCCATATATCGCGCCACGGAAATATGGGAGACTTCATCGGGATGAAAGTTACTCCACTTCGACTTACCATTGAGCGGGGGCGGAATAACGATTAGCCACGCGATGCCCATGAGTAGCGCGAGCGCGAAGAGGAACGCCACTTTCCACCGCCGGTTCTTTCCCTGCGTCATTTTCGCGCCGTCATCCCACAAAACAATCCCGTCATAATGCGACAGTATACAACGGAATCGTCGCGCGTAAAAAAATAGCGGCGTATACCATTATGGAAATTCCTCTGCTCTCCTGGAAGGCGATCACCGCCGAACTCAAACCCATCGAGATTGTCGCGGCCATTACCTCGCTCCTATGCGTGTATCTGACCGTGAAGAACAATATCTGGAACTGGTTCTGGGGACTCATCGGGTCCGTCCTGTATGGGTATATTTTCTTCCGCATCTCACACATCTATGCGAACGCGGGATTGCAACTGCTGTACTTTGTACCGATGCAGTTCGTCGGTTGGTATGTCTGGATGAAGGGAAATCCAAACAAAAACGATGCCCTGCCGATCTCCGCACTGACAAACCGCGAGCGGATAGTGTGGTGGGTCATCACTGCTCTGCTGTCGGTCGCGCTGTACTACGGCTTGCCGCCACTCGTCACCGCGTTTCGTCTGCCGCCGCCACAACTTTCCCCGATGGACTGCTTCACGACGGGGCTGAGTATCTCGGCGCAGTTTTTGCAGACCTACAAAAAGTTCGAGAACTGGGTGCTGTGGATAGTTGCCGATCTGATCTACACCTTCTATATTTTCCCGCAACTCAAGATGCCGGTCACCACATTGCTTTATGCGGTGTTTACGGTACTGGCGACTACCGGCGCGATCAGTTGGTATCGGCAGATGCAAAAAGAGTCGCACCCCGAAGTCGGTGAGGAAACAATCGGCGTAGACGCGTAAAATCGGACTCTCCCCTTTCCGGTCTTTGTATCCTCCGTGCCTACGTGGTTCAATCCGGTTATGGCGACGATTGTACAGATCGGGGCGGGTGCTATCGGGCGCGGATTTCTGGGGCAACTCTGGACTGAGGGCGGCTACGAAACGATATTCGTGGACGTCAGCCAGTCTCTCGTCGACGAACTAAATCGGCGCGGTTCGTACCCGCTCCGGCTGGTAACGAGCGATATGGAAGAGACCCGACAGATTGCTCCCGCACGGGCGATTTCGGCGAGCGATGTAAACGCCGTCGTTGCCGCTCTCGCCTCCTGTTCGTTCGCGGCGACAGCGGTCGGTGCGCGACACGTAGAAAATGTCGCCCGAGAACTGATTCTCCCCGCCCTCGCGCAACGGCAGCAGCCACTGAATGTTCTGCTCTGCGAGAACGGCTTGGAAATCCGCGACCGTTTTTTAGCGGGCGTGGGCGGCGATCCGAACGTTTACGCGACGGAAACCGTTATCGGGCGTATGGTGCCGGAAGCCGGATTCGGCGAAATAGACCCGCTGACCGTTTCCGCGGAACCGTTCCACGAATTACCGTTCAATGCATCCCAATGGCACGGCGGCGTTCCGAACATCCCCGGACTGGTACCCGTTCCCGGCGCACAGTTCCACGCCTACGAACTCCGCAAGCTGTTTTTGCACAATGCGGGCCATGCTACACTTGCCTACCACGGCTATCGGTACGGCTACGAAACGATCCGCGAATGCGCCGAGGACGAAGCACTGGTAG
>JACMIS010000816.1 GCA_014381035.1 Armatimonadota bacterium | reverse complement strand
GATGTGTAGCAAGATCCCGTAGGCAGGATGGGCAACGTCGCGGGCGATAGCCTCCATGTTGTCGGCGACCAGCGAAAGCCCCCAATGGTTCTCGGGTCCGATGCGGAACCCATGATCCCCGGCGAAGCGGCAGTACTCGCCGAATCGGGTGACGAGGTAGTCGTGCTGCTCCGACGTCATCGGGGCGATCTTGCCGCCGGTGTCGAAGCGGACGGTTTTCGCGCCCAAGAGTACCGCCGCCTTGAGTTCGATCAGTGCGTTCTGATAATTGCGTTCACGGGCGTCAGGGTCGTCCTCCCAGAGATGGACGCCATCCACGTGGTAATTGACGAGGGTCAACTCGCGCTCCTCGATCTCGTGACGCACTTTGCGCAACACACTCGCATCGTTGGTGCCGATCTGTCCGTTCCAAATGTCGGCGGAATTCAGATGGTAACGGTACCGACAACTTTCCAGGTAGCCAAAAATATTGATTCGGTTCTCTTCATGCAATCCATGGACGCTGAACCCAGCGATGGAAATATTCATCAATCTTACTCCTTACTCAATCTATTGCTTTTCTTTGTCCTTCGCGGACGGCACCAACTATGCGTTGGCGCCGTCCGCGCAGGACAAAGAAAAAAACGTTACTAAAGCGGCAACGCTTTCGATACGGAGCGGTCAACGATCTCATCGGCAGTCACCTCGCGTCGCTCTTGCGTGGATAAGTAGATGCCCTCAGAAATGAGCATCGTGTTCAGGGCGATGTCGGCGGTCGGTAGCAGCGGGGTTCTGCCTTGCAACGCCGCGATCCAGTGACGTTGTGACGAAGAGAAAATATCGGTGTCGCCATCCTCGGTGCGTAGTTTTCGCTTGCGATAGCCGAAGTCCCCCATGCTCGCGCCGCTGTTCAAATCAAGATCCCCCGCAGAGCGGAAGAAGCCGAACGGATTCAGGCGCACGCCGCCTTCGCTACCGACGATGTAGGACCCTTCAAACGAATCGAGGTGGATCGCCCACGCCTCGATAACGTCCATCGTCAGGTCACCGCCCGCGAAGCGCACGAACCCCATACCCAACTCCTCGACATTCGCGCCGGAAGCCTCCGCCCGCTTCGGATCCATCGCCATTTTCTGGTACGTTTGCCCCGAAACGCGCTCTACCGCAGGGTTGCCGAGCAGATGCAGGATTTGCGAAATGTGGTATACGCCCATATCGTACAGTGCCCCCCCCGCGCTTTTCTCTTTCTGCACGAAGTCGGCGCGACCATAACCGTCAATGTACGGTCTGCCGCGCCGCCGGTGCCCAGTGGAGCGAGCATGATACAGCGTCCCTAGCTGTCCGGTAGCGATCAGTTCCTGCGCAGCGCGGGTTTCGGGCGCGTACAAGGTGCCCAGTTGGATATGCAAGTACAAGCCCAACGCCTTGGCGCGATCCCGCATCGCCTGTGCATCCCGATACGTTCCCGCCATTGGTTTCTCACAGTATACCGGTCGACCGGACTCCAATGCGGCAATGGTACCGGAAATATGCAGGTTGTTATGCAGGCATACATCAATAGCGT
>JACMIS010000110.1 GCA_014381035.1 Armatimonadota bacterium | reverse complement strand
TTGGCTCAGTGGTAGAGCATTACCTTCACACGGTAGGGGTCACAAGTTCGAATCTTGTACCGACCATTATCATGCTATCAATATGCGTCAGCATTTGATAGCATATCGCATCAGGAGCCAGGTTTGCGAGCCTCTTTCACATTAAAAATAGGCTCAAACCGAACAAAACTGCGAGATCCGCAGCTATACCAGCGGGGAAAAGACTCCGTTGTATCTTGGAGAATCGTGGGGAACGGATCGCGCCGAATCTTGTTTGGTTCACCTAGTCCCAGTGCGATTAGAAGCACTCGGCGTAACTGGGAAGACTCGTAGTAAGGGCTTTATCTTGCTCATTATCCGGTTAACGATAACGATTCTTCTTGGACTTGTGCTCGCCTTCTATGGCATGCGCTGGGTGGTAACGGAAGTCCTCTATCCGAACGAAACTCGGTTCGCTTTCTTAACCTCACCCCTTTCTTTTTTGTCTACGGCACTGATCGTTTTTCCGCTTGGTTTGGTGTCATCTGCGGCTTTCGTAGAGCGCATGCTTCCGGAGAAGAAAGCCTGACCGATGATTGATCCGCAACGTGGAAACGTGTTCCCGCCATTGCCACACTTGACTGGCGAAAAAAACGACACGAGCCGAAGGCAACTGGGCACACTATTCCATATTGCGTTTACTGTGGTTGCACTTTTTCTTGCCTGCTTTATGCTGTTTGCTTCTTTGTTTATTATCTACCCCATTATGATGAATACAAGTGGATCGAGTGGGCGAAATAATTTGCTTGGCGCGTTAGTGTTTTCGTTCTTGTTCGGTAGCTATCTGCTTTTCGGGTCCATTCGCGGGCTGGTGAAGTTCATCAAGGATCGGAAAGAGAACGCCAAATGAATGATTTCGAGGATGCAAATGTGTGCGTGACGGTTGCTATAGCCGCGAAATGGCATCCCTCGAACGGGATAGAATCAATCGATGACTATCCATACCGATAAGACGGAAAAGACAGAAGGTTTCGGCTACACTCCCGGCACATCGGGCGTGCCGGGCAGATGCCCTTCTCAAGAACAAGCCGCGTCACTCGCCGCGCCAGAGACACATTTCCAGATGTCTCCCGTGGACGAGATGGTAACGGCAGAAAAGGTGTGGGGAACGGGCAAGGGACTACGAGGCGAGGTTCCACAAGGCAAGACTGTGATGGTGTTCGTCGCGGAATGGGTATTGATAGGCGTTCTGATGTATTTCGGCCGGGAGTGGTGCAAGCAGAACATAGAGGGTTTCACCGGCGGACCGGGATTTGCTTCCATCATAGCAGCTGGGGTTTTGGCAGGTCTCGCTTTTCCGTCAGCGAAAGCGGTGGTCAAGATTGCCCGCCGGTGGGCGGGAGCGCGGCAAGTTGACTGAGGCGAGCGAATCACTTTTCGTATTTCGTAACGATAGAGAATGAGCGAACCACCACTGCCACACCTGACCGGAAAGAACTATGACACTGGGCTGGTGAGAAAGAATCGACAAACAAGCGGGGTTCTGTCGGGAATATCGCTGATTCTCCTGTGCTTTGCGACATACTCCCTCTACCGAAGCGGCACCCTATCTCGGGCGGGAGGGACGTCTCCGCTCATATTTTTGATACCCGTAAGCATCATCGCTGTTATTCAGTTATCTGTGTCTGTCGGCTACCTAATAAGGGCACACAAAGAGAACGTCGAGTGAGTTCGAATCTTGCGCCGACCATTAAAACGTTACTGATCCGCAACGCTATTCCCATCAGGGTTTTCTTAATTTGGGGGTGATCAGGGCATACTCATGACACCCTATATCGGCGGCGGCACCACTAAAGGGCAGACCCACATTTGTCCCCTTATCCACGCAATAACTGCTTTTCGACGATGGTCTGTAGTAAGAATCCCAGCGACTACCGCTTCCGCGATACCCCGGATCGCCTTGAAGGTTTTTCGAAGGCGTAACGGCGTTGGAATTTTTTACCCAAACGGCGGCGTTATCCTTTAAGTTGTATGTCAGCGTGACGTTCCTCAGTCGTCCCGCTTCCTGAGTGCCGCTGGTTTCCCAGATGGCGTTTGACGCTCTCAGGAATGCGTTGTTCTTGATGTCGACTCCATCAAAGTCACCCGTTGGAGAGGCGTCTCCGTTCACCGTGTTAAAACGGACGCCGTCCCCGTAATTGTCGAAAACATTGTTATATATTTTTAAATCGCTGTAGGTGCCATTGCCCGCATCGAGCCATAGCCCCATAGTTGGAAACTGTCCCCACACGTTGTCCATCTTTTTAGGGTTGGCGAATACATTGTTGCGAACCGATATATGGTGACCGGTTCCCCAGAAAGCAATGCCAATGCTGGCGTTTTCTATATAGTTCCCGTATATCTCCAGTCCAGAAAGGTAAGCCTCAATCGCTTCGTTGTTGCTCCCGCCGGGTCTGTTATTGATTATCCTGCAGTCATGGACCTTCAGATTCTGCGTATTCGCCACTTTCTGATCAAACGACTTCTGATTCACGAGGGAAAACACGGTGTTGGCGTTGACCCGATAGATCTCACAACCGGGTCCGACATTCCATAACTCCACGCAGAAGTTCGAGATCCATGCTTTGGCGGTCTCATTCACTTTGATCTTACAATCGTGGATCTTCAGATTCTTGAAATAGCCTCCCGCCGCGAACTTGATGCCGTAGCCGTCTTCCGTTCCCGGACTGGCAATATCCTCAATCTCGATGTTATAAACCTCCGCGCCATCGAGACCGCCCAATTGAAGGTTGCCCGACATTCCCGCAGCGGAGCCATCAGCTTTCTTGAATGGAATGGAGGCGCAATTGGTATACTTGCAATCATAGATTTTGCTGCCGGTGACATATTTGTCGGGTGGCTTGTTCCAATCGCGGGAAGAGGAGTCAACGAACGTCGAACCGGACTCCCTACACCGTAGAAAATTGACGTGATGCAGACTGACGTTGTTGACATTCTCGACCAAGACGCCACCACGCAACGTCTTGTCATTTCCATCAATGGTGAACCCACTGATATCCTGGTTGCCGGTCGCATTTGAGGGGGAGATCAGCGTAATCAAATAAGATGCGTCCAATCCTGCCCGGATGACGGTACGGTTCGCTCCCGCACCCCTGAGATCGACCCCGACCGCGAGTTTCACTGGACGAGTTTCCAGGTAATCTCCTGCTTTTACGTGGATCGCGTTCCCTGGTGGAACGTTATCGGCGGCATAGGCCAGTGTCTTCCATGGTTTTGCCACCGACCCATCTCCCGTGGAATCATTGCCGTCCGTGGCGACATAGAAAGTCTCCGAAAGACCCCGAGCCATCTGCGGTGCAAGTGTGGCTACCAGGATGAACAGACTGAGCACACCGAAAATAACCCGCGGAATGTTCTGGTTCATGGTTTGTTGTGTTCTGACTTCAGCAGGGATGAGATAGGGGAGTAGATACACGCTGAAATAATCCCTCCCGGCTTGTACAAGCCGGGAGGGGTTGTCGGACTGCGAATGAAATTAGACGTGTCCGATAACGGCGATTCCGTAAAGGGCGTAATTCTTCACGCACCCGCCTATTGTTTTTTCGAGGTGCCTGTAGGCTGAAATTTACCGCCACCTGGCAGATGGGCTCGTGCTTCGGGAGTAAGCTTGTTCACATCCGTCGGGGCAAGAAAATCGCGTCTTGCCTCGGCATCGCTCGTTGTTTTCTTGTTGGCACAGCCCGCACAGTAGACGAGCAAGAACAGCAGTGCGACGACTGCCGTTGCTGGCACAACCCCTGACCGTGGTTTCAGACGAGTGTCGTTCATTTGCGTATTGCATCCCACATGTTGAGTTCGGGCTTGTTTATACCGTCCGGATTTGTCTGCGTCGGTTTCATCGCTTTCGCATGTCCGTCCGCAAACATGAAGTTACTCATCCCGGCGTGCTTCGCGGAGATCGCCCCGTTTTTGCCCCAGCCAAATTTCTTGGAGTCGGGCGTTGTCTCGTCGCGCAGTCCGTTCGGTCCTGGCATGCCACCCCATAACGGCGGGACACTTTCGAACTTTGCATCTAACATGGTTTGAAATATCATGCTGTTAACAGGAGTACTGTTGCTACTCTCACCCCACCACCAGCGGTCAACATTCGAGGCGACATCGCCTGTGTGTTGTTCGCCTAACATGATGGATTCCGCGGGTCGCCGCACGGCGGAAACGGTCTGCCCAGGGACGGAACTCAATGCCCACGCGGGGACCGCCATGATGATCCCGCGCATCTCGCCTTGTACCTGATCCGTTCCGACGACCGAGTTGAAGGCGTAACTTACCCTTGCCCCCGCATCGGAGCCATCCACGGTACCCTTGGATACATCGGCATCGGACGGGCAACGGAAAACATCCAGACTTTTGATATACGGCAATACGCGCCCCTGCCAATATTCAGCTTTGCCTGCGGCGGTATCCCAGTTCCCTTCCCAGTAGGCATGGACGGGGAACATTTCATCATAATCCTGTGTGTACATGTTGACGGCGAGACCCAGTTGTTTGATGTTGGATAAACACGATGCCTGTCGCGCCTTATCACGCGCCTGGGCAAAAACAGGAAACAGTATCGCAGCAAGGATGGCGATAATGGCGATAACCACGAGCAACTCGATGAGCGTGAATGCTGACCGGTGGCGGGAAACAGACGGTGTGCGCGACATGGTGCGGCACCAAGTGTTGCTGGAAAAATTCGACGATGTATTCATTTAAATGCTCCTGTGCAAAATCAAGAAGAGTGTATCTACCGCTGTCCGGCGATAGAGCCGTTGACAAAGGCAACAGATAGAAGAGATTCACGATGGTCTTTTCGATTAATTCTCCTTTTTACCCGGTGTTAAGGGGGCGGTACTGTCACGAACAATCAGTGCGCCGCGATGAACAATGCGCCGTGCGGGACCGTCGTAGATCCCTTTCAGGCGTTCTACCAAAAGCGTTACCAGTGAGTCAGACATCGCAATGACCGGGTGGCTGACTGTTGTCAGGGGGACACGCCCAAAGGCAGCCTGTGGCTGGTCGTCGTGACCAACAACGCTCACATCTTCCGGAACACGCATGCCGAGACGGAATGCTTCGACAATGAAACCCTGGGCGGTCCTGTCGTTTACAATACAAAGCCCTGTCGGGCGGTCATTAGCAGGCATACGAACCCACTCCCGTGCGATTTCCGCGCCACTGCCTTCCTGCAAGGCGATGTCACCGCCACGAAAATGCCAATCCTCGCGGTAGGGAACCCCGAACTCGGAAAGGGCACGCCGAAATCCATGGTAACGCGGTCCGTAATGCCTGTCCAGACCGACTTTATAGAACCCGAGGTTGCGGTGACCCAACCTAAGGAGATGACACGCCGATTGATAGGTATTGTCGGCATCGTCAAAAACCACTTGATCGCTTTCGATCTGGATCGGGTCACCGTACGATAAGCAAGCCACCACTCCTCCTTCGTCGGCGAAGCGGCGCAACTCTTCGAGCGCGTCCGGGTGGACTCCCGCCGTCGCACAGACGATGCCGCGGGGGCGTTGCATCCGCAAATCGCGCATCAGAGAAACCTGTTCGGGCAAGTTAAACGCCGCATGGAAGTCGTATCCATGGATGGGAGCACGGTAACCGGCGGTATACAGAGCACGTTGGATCAGAAGGAGTTTTTCCGTCCCGACCCCCTGGTCGAGAGTCAAGGTAAAAAGAGCGATGAGGTCTTCGATACGACCATTGGCGAGGCGGACGGCATGTGGATTGGGCGCATAGTCCAGCTCGCGAGCCGCATTAAGAACGAGTTCACGGGTCTCTGGTGCCACGAAACGTTTCCCGGAGAAGGCGAACGATACTGTTGCCGTGGTGACGCCTGCGGCGGCGGCGACATCGGTGATCGTCGGGGCTTTTTTATCGCTGTTTACTCGGGAGCGTCTCATGATTTGTGTACGTAACCGCTTACGTAAGCGGTTACGTACATAATACCGATGTTCTTTTGATTTGTCAATACCTGAGGAGCGCACATAAGAATCCACTTTTTTGAAATGTGTTTAGTCTTCCATGAAGGAGCATTCCGGTGATGTTTTTAACAGAAAACTGCTCTAAATATGGATAATCAAGCATCATGAGCGAGTTGAAATTCAGTGTCGCGGAATGGTGTTTCCGTCAATCAGAAACCAACACCGGGGAGTTTTATCGGGAAATATATGGTTTCGGGTATCGTGCGGCGGATTTTGTCCCCCAGGAGCGTTGGGCGGAAGCACGTGCGGCAGGTCTGGAGATACGGAACCTCGGCACGCCCGGGATGCAGAACGGTTTGAACCGCCTGGAAAATCATGCACAACTGATTCCCGCGATCCGTGCCGCGATTACGACCGCGAAAGAAAACCGTGTTCCGCACGTGGTCGTCTTCAGTGGCAACCGTACCGAGGGTATCGGCGATGAAGTCGGTTGGGAGAACTGTCGTCTCGCGCTGGAAATACTGGCGAAGGATGCGGAAGCGGCGGACGTTCTTCTCGTTTTGGAGATGCTAAACAGTTTTGACCACAAGGACTATCAGGCGGATTCCAGCAAGTACGGCTTCGATCTGGTCAAGGCGGTCGGTTCGCCTGCCCTGAGTACGCTTTTCGATATTTACCACCTGCACCGTATGGGCGAGGATGTTCTGGCTGTCGCCCTGGAAAATCTCTCGCATATCGCGCATTTTCACATCGCCGGAAGTCCGGCGCGGGATTATCCCGCTCTTGACGGCGAAATAGACTATCGGACGATCCTGCGCGAGATTCACGCGGCAGGGTATCGCGGCTACTGGGGGATCGAGTTCTTACCACGAGGGGAAGAAGTGCGAACAGTGCTCGGTCGCTTCATCGAAGAATACGGCGATAGCATACCGACGTGATGCCTTCCAGGGAACTCGGGTAATTGGTTTAACCCTGGAGCGTGGCAAAGCGATATAATGACAGAGGAAAAAAACTAACCAATGTTATTCACCCCGGAAGCCGAAGCAGATTTATTGAAATTCGTTCAAGAGATACGACAATGTCAACACCCATGCCCTGCCCCGAGCGGCACGAACCCTTTGCCGGGAAAGTGTTGCTCGTTTGAGTAGTGGCGTCGTAGTACGGGCTGGGCGCGGCTTGTACACGGTTCAGACAGACACCGGGCGCGTCCTGCCCTGCGGGTTGCGCGGCAACCTGAAGAAAAACCTCACTTACCCCGAATCGGCGAATGTCCACCGGCGCGTCGAGAAGGCGAAAAAGCGGCGCGAGACAAACCCGCTTGCCATCGGCGACCGTGTCGAGATCGAAGTAGACGAAACCGGGATGGCGGGCGTGATCGAAACCATCGAGCCACGTACCTCCGCGCTGACGCGCCGCTCCGGCAATGAACGGGAACGCCAGACGATTGTCGCCAATCTGGATCTTGCTATTGTCACCTTCGCGTTGCGAAACCCGCAGGTGGACCCGTGGAAACTGGATCGTTTTTTGGTTCTTGCTGAGGACGCCGAAGTCAAGGCACTGGTCGTGCTCAACAAGATCGAATTAGCGGACCCCGCCGATCTTGAGAGTGCCGCGAGTGAGTACCGGCGCATCGGATACGAAGTTATGGGAACTTCGGCGAAAACCGGAGAGGGGATAGAAGCCCTGCGCGAACGGCTAAAAGGCAAAATCGCGGCGTTCTGCGGACCGTCCGGCGTCGGGAAATCGTCGCTTCTCAACGCCCTGCAGCCGGGATTGAAACTCAAAACCGCCGAAGTCGGCGATGTGACCCATCTCGGACGCCATACCACGGTCGCCGCCGAACTGATCCCGCTTAACTTCGGCGGGTGGCTCGCGGACACGCCCGGACTGCGGCAGGTGGAGTTTTGGGATCTGCCCTTAGAGGATGTTGCCTACTGCTTCCCCGAAATCGAGCCGCTGATGGGGCAGTGCAAATTCACCGATTGCCGACACCGTACCGAACCCGGTTGCGCGATCCTTGCGGCGAAAGAACATGGCGACATCAGCGAACGACGGTACTTGTCCTACATCCAGATGACGGAAATCCCGACTACCGGGTCGAGCCACTAAACCCGAAAAGCACGACGACCCCGGCAGGAAAACCTGCCGGGGTCGAGCGTTCGAGAGAGGCTCCGCCTATGGGCATCATTCATGACCCTTAAGCAAGCCGAGGGCTAAAACTTAACCCGCGAAACCCCCTCGGAGACTATGACTGGAAACCATTGGTCACCACCTCCTTGTATAATTGAGATAGCAATCGAGTCGTCTCCTAACATTGGTGCAACTCACAATCGTCTCGCGCCGCCGAAACGGATTGAGAAAAATGGGAGGTGAAGAACAACTGGGGGAGCTTCCCGCTGCATTTATAGTATACCATGATGGTGCGAAAAATGGTTCCCGAATACGCTGAGGAAACCAATTAAATCCGGGTAAAAACCACGAACCAAGTTGCATTGATGTTCAAACGGTCCCGCGATTGTTTCGTGCGAGCAGCACGACCGCCGAAGCATGCAGTATCTCACCAGCGACAAGATAGGGCGATCCCGGTCGCCAATCGAACAGTACCCCGCCAAAAGTGGGACCGAGCAGAAACCTACCGAATGCGCGCTCTGTGACAGACCGAACACTTCACCCTGCCGCTCCTTCGATGTTGCCGCACTGCATAACCCGTTGATGGTCGGATTCGTCGACGCCGCGCTGATGCCGTAGATCGTGCTGATACCGAACAATAGTGGGGCTGTGCGAAGCAGTATTCGATCGGGGCGAACCATGGAAACTGCTATTGGGGCGGTGCCGAATGGTCTTTGTGTGAACCGTCCGCGAAATGGTAGGTAGTATTTTCACCGACTTTGCCCGGCACAAAGTGAATATCGGTGGGAAACTCCCCCGATCCATGAACATACCCCTCTTTTTGTAGCGTGGAAAGCGTCACATAGGTGCCGTCAGGTAGGCGGTTGTTGGCAGCGAATTGCGTTTTTGCCGATTCAATACGGGTCAGGGTTGCTGTTATCGAAACGTGTGCGTCGTTCTTTTTTTTCGGATCGGTCCGCCAGACGAACACGGCTCCCGCAACGAGAAGCACCGCCACGACCGAGACCACAACGAGTTCCGGAAGAGACATGGATCGGATCGGTTCGTCGTTCATTGGTACGGTCAGTATATCGCTCCGTCAGGTCTCCGGCGCATAAAATCGGGTGCCGATGGCATCTCGCTTGTGTTACTATACCAACGGCAACAGCACGCCTCAGGGAACCGCTCTCGAGCAAAACCGTTCCCGGAAACGATAATGATTGGTGATAGATACACACGTCCATTTTAATGGCAAGGATTTAGGCAGTAGAGATGTCCTGCCCGGCGTTTTAGAGCGCGCCAAATTCGCTGGCGTCGAACGGTTTATTATTGTCGGCTATGATCTTGCGTCGTCCGAACGCGCCGTGACGCTCGCCGAAAGCGATTCCCGAATGTGGGCGACCGTCGGTATTCACCCGCATGACGCCGCGAACTATTCTCCCGAAACAGAGACGCGACTCCGCGAACTGGCAACGCACCCACGGACCGTGGCGATCGGCGAGATCGGGCTCGATTTTTACCGCGACCTTTCGCCGCGAGATGCACAGGACACGGCATTTCGCGCACAAATCGTTCTGGCGCGGGAGACCTGTCTCCCCATCGTGATTCACTGCCGTGATGCGTACCCGGAAACATTGGCGATCCTGGAAAGCGAAGCGCAAGACATCGGTGTCATCCTGCATTGCTTTGCGGGTGATGCGGGCGACGCCGAACGCGCTTTCCGTCACGGTTGGTATCTCGGTATCGGTGGCACCGTGACCTACAAGAAAAATGACGAACTACGTGCTATCGTCCAATCCGCCCCCCAAAACCTGATCCTACTCGAAACGGATGCGCCTTACCTTTCCCCAGAACCGTTTCGCGGGAAATTCCCCAACGAACCCGCCCGCGTTTCACTCGTGGCACAAAGGATCGCGGAGATTCGGTCCGAAACGAAGGATGCGGTCATCACGTATACGACCGAGAACGCTCTGCGCGGTTTCTCCCGTGTCGGGGTGAATTGTTAAGAAACGGTTAAATATTCGCCGTTCCGATTAAGCGAAGATTAAATTTCCGCTGTCGGGGTTGACGATGCAAAAAGAGCCGGTATACTGCCGGTGTAGCGATACACCACGCACGAAAAAGATGCCGATCCGCACCCGTACAGCAACCCTGACCGAAAAAACGCCGACCCCGACTCGGACGCAATCGGCATGCAACAGCCTCCGGCGGATCGCGGACGAGCTGGGTGCGAACGCACGCATGCCGTCGTTTCTGGAACTCCGTGAGAACCTGAAAGTCAGTGTTGTTACTCTGAACAAGGCACTGGAGCGTCTCGAGGGGCAGCAGGTGCTATACCGGCGCCACGGGGTGGGCATCTTCGTCTCACAGGAAGTTTCGCGCAAAACCGTCGCATTAATGTGCAACCCTATCTTCTTCACGGCTGCCGAGGTGTCGCCGTTCTGGCACATTTTGGTGGAGCAAGTGCGTGCATCGGTTTCCCGGGAGGGACACCGACTACTCTTTCAGTTCACCACTGACCCTTCTAACGGGGATCACAATGGCATCGCCTTACAAATGGAGGTGATGGAAGCCGTCAAAGCGGGGCGTATCCATGGCGTTCTCGGGATCGGTATCTCAGAGGGGATTAGCATCTGGCTGAAAGCACACGGCGTCCCCGTGATCGCTTTCGCCGGATATAGCAACTATCAGGATCACGAACACTACGCCGTTAGTTTCGACAACTCGCAACTCGTTACGGTAGGAGTCCCGTTGTTGGTTGAGAAAGGGTGCCAAAGGATCGGCATCTGGACCGCATTCGGTTATCACTTGGGGGCGGAAGATACGGGCGAAAAGGACGCACTGGTCGCACGATTCGAGGCGGTGCTGGCGGAAAGCCGGTTGCCGTTCCATCCGGAACTGGTCTGGGAGGCGCGTCACCTCCCGATCCTGCCTGACGGAAGACGGGTCGAGACATTCTGGGAGCAGGGGTACCGGACAGCAAATGCCGTGCTCGACGGACCGCAAGAACAACATCCGGACGCGATCATCTGTAACAGTGAATTGATGGTTCAGGGAGCGTTGATCGCTATGGAAAAGCGTGGGATGCGGCTACGCGAAGACATGGAGGTGGTCGGTCATGCCAATATCGGCTCACGGATTCTCTCGCCCTGGGAAGACGACATCGTTCGCGTCGCGAACGATCCGGCGGAGATGGCGCGTGTCATGTTGCTCCAGTTAGAGGCGCGAATGAGGGGCGAGTCACCGGAGCCGAGGCACCGAATGCTAATCCCGAAGATCTTTCCATAAAGCATAGCAAATAGGTGATGTCTTCACACACAGAAAGGAACTCCCGCACATAAAGATACATAATCTGATTTTTGTACACTATTTGCCTGATTACAAAGACGCAATCCCGATAACACCGGTATAAATCACATGTCCTGCCGTTATTCGCAAACCCGACACGCGTCGCTACAAACAATCTATCTCGTGTCATCACCCAGGAAAGGCCTCCCGTCTCATGAAGAAACACTTAATCTCTCGTTGCCAAAGCGCATTCACCCTCATTGAGTTGCTCGTTGTTATTGCTATTATTGCGATACTTGCCGCGATACTATTCCCGGTTTTCGCGCAGGCACGTGAGAAGGCGCGGCAGACATCGTGCCTGTCCAACATCAAACAGATTTCGCTTGGCTTGATCCAGTACCAACAAGATTTCGAGGAGACTGTGCCGTTCAACCGCGAGTGTAGCAACCCGAATGGCAACTATAATTGCATCGCTGACCGTGTCATTCTCGGTTGGGTAGATCTGGTTGACCCTTATGTGAAAAGTCGGCAGGTATTTAAATGCCCCTCTGATACCGTAGAGCCTATACCGTTCCTGCCCACTGACCTTGATATGCAGGGAAACAAGGCGGTACGTGGACATAAGTGGACGTCGAGCACGAACCCGGCAGATTGGGGTGGGGCGTACCAGGCATCGTATGCCCGCAATAACAATCTGGCGAATAACGGCACCAATACGGCGACCCTCGCCGACATTCAGTACACTTCGACGACGATCATGGTTACAGAAGCGGCGGCAAATTCCGGCGGCGGCGCGAACGGCTTGGAGCGTGGTCACGGGTCGGTGTTTTCGATTGTGCGCCCTCCCGCAATCACCGCGTCACCTTGCGTGTTGAATGACCCGACGAACACGACGAATAATCGTGCGAACTTTTTCAGCACGCTGATTGCAGAACAGCAGGCGAACGAGCGTGCCTTGCCCTCGTCCCAGCGGCACAGTGGCGGGGCGAACTATGGTTTTGTCGACGGTCATGCGAAATGGTTCAAGCCGGAAGCGATCAAGGGACAGTGCGGATTCGGTAACAGAAACGAGATCGGGAACGACGGCAGCACTCCCGATTTTCGACTATAACGTCCCACCTGCTGACGCCCCGTCTTGCAGAAAAGGCGGGGCATCGTCGATAATACGTCCATTATGAAAAAATCCTTTCCCATCACGCGCCGGGACCTGATTTTCGGCGGCGTCTCGCTTGCTACGACCGGCTCGACGCTACTTACAACTCTTGACGCCGACGGCGCAGAACCACAAAAATTTTCATTCGTTCATATCACTGACACTCATATCCAACCGGAGTTGGGCGCGGCGGAAGGCGTCAAAAAAGCGTTCGACGCGATACGGGCGTTGAAAGAGAAGCCTGCGTTCGCGTTGATCGGCGGCGATATTGTCATGGACGTTGCACTCGTGGATCGCCCACGTAGCGACCTTCTCTACGATTTGTGGAATAAAGCCGCCGCCGAACTGTCACTCCCCCTATATTACACCGTCGGAAACCACGATGTGTATGCGATTGGCGGGAAAACCCCGGTCGCGGCGGACGACCCGGAGTTCGGCAAGGGAATGTGGCAGAAGCGGACCGGAGTCAAGAATCGCTACGACACGTTCGACTTCGGCGGCTGGCGTTTCGTCACCTTGGATTCGGTCGGTGTCGCGGCGGGCGGTAAATGGTGGGGCGAGATAGACCCCGAGCAAATCCGCTGGCTCGACGACTTGCTCCGCAAGACCGGCAAAGAACAACCCGTTGTTTTCCTCACGCACATTCCCGTGCTCACCATGTTCGGCTTGTACACGGAAGGCACGACGCAAGCGTTGACCGAACAAACCATCGTCCGAAATGGCAAAGAGTTCGCCGAACTGATCCGCCCGTATAATGTCAAAGCCGTTTTTCAAGGGCATACCCATGTCGTAGAAGCGTGCGATTATCTCGGAACCCGTTACATAACCGGTGGCGCAGTCTGCGGCGAGTGGTGGAAGGGACCACGACTCGGCGTCCATCCGGAAGGTTTTACTGTCGCGACCGTCGACGGTAAAACCATAAGCCATCGTTACGTGCCATACGGTTGGCAAGCCCGGCTGGAAAAGGCGTAAACGCGAGCGGACGGGAGAGGAGGGGACCTTCCGGTTCGAACAGTGTCTGCCCTGAAGGCATTCTGCGCCCTGAGCGGGACGGCGGATAGTTTCGTTACGACATCAGCGGACGTACGCGCAGGGTCTTCGTGACGACCTCGCCGAGGGCACGCCCGTCAATGCCGACCACGGCGTACAAATTCGGTCGTTCGTGTTTGACGGCGATGTTGGCAATGCGCCCGGTTTCGGCGTTTGTCTCGACGCGAGCCGTTACCGCCCGGAACAGTCGCAGCCAGCCTAGCGGGTCCGGTTGCGTCGCGAGTAGTAACGCGGGTAGTGCCGATAGTAGCACCGGAGCATCTCCCGCCGTGAACCGATCCATACCTGCTTGCAGATTCGCCCAGAACAGTTCCCGCAGGAGCCACTCGCAGACCGCGCCGCCATCCGAAAGGGTTTGCGGGGCGGCGTAGCGCCACAGGCATATGTCTCGGGGTAGCCAGATCACCCCCTCCCCGGAGGTCAGTAACTCGGAAAAGGCGACCGGTTCCGATAAGCTGCCTGAAAGCCCCGCATCCCGCAATGCCGGTCGGCTTTCTATTCCAGTGAAACGCAAATCTCCGCTCGAAGCGAAGCGTTCGGGATGACGATCTTTTAAGCGCGGGTCTATCGGAAGGCGTTCGCCCTCGGCGCGTACGATAGTGTAGTCGTTGGCGTGCCCCCCAACCAGGAAAAGGCGCGCCACCTTTTCGCGAAATAGCGTCCGATCTGCGCGTAGAACCGTTGCCAGCAGTGCGAAATTGGCGACTGCAACGATATTCACGGGTTCGGATACAGTACGCAACGCTTCCTCAAGTCCGTTCGCTCCCACGAAGTAGGCTATATTGTCTGCGTTGGGGGAACGAACGGCGAGGGAATCCAGCGCGCGGATACCGCCTTCGTCCCCTTCCGACAGAACGATTCCCGTCAGGGTGAGCTTCGCGTGCAAGTGAAGCAGGAATGCAAGGTCGAATAGGTCGGCAGCATCGAAGCGGTCTGCCGAAATATCAGAAATATATAAAATTGGGGCGCGGCTCGCCAGTTCTGGCATGGTTAGTGCTTTCTCTTTGAGGGAATAAAGCGACGACGGATGTGATTCCCGCGGGGCGGCGAGAAATGTCCGACAAAAGTTGCAACAAAGACGACAAATGTGTGGCAAACGTTAAAATTTGCCGACAATAGGAATAGTTTAGAAACAATCGTAACGCACACAACACCGGTTCGCCAATCAGGGACGGATGATTCTGATGAAAAGGCTCGGGACGCTCCATTATGCTCACTATCAATACAATACGTACCGCACTGCAGATTTATGGAGCGATGAATCGCCACGAGTATGACCTCGTGGACGCCTTGCGTGAAGCAAATGGTGGCAGGCTTCGTTCGCATCGTGCCGTGACCGCTGTACAGGCGACCGCAGGGCTCGCGGCACCCCTCATACTCGCCCGCTCCGCCCGCCAACGGGAAAAGACGGCGATGGGAAAATCACGGGAAATGCCCCGCTGGACGGTGCGCAATGCCCTGCGTCTTTTCGGGGACCGCTACCGGGATGCTGTCGGCATCGCCCAATCCGCTGTCGAGCAGGCGACGGGAGCGGCGAATGCACGCAACCGCCACGCGATGCGTAAAGCCTTGCGTTTTTACGGCGACTTGTGGCACCTCGCCAACCCCGTACCGGTTCTGGCATAATACTTATAACGTCTATCGTAATATCCGGCTTGACGCCTGTTTCCTGAGAGCGGTACGATAGACGCATGCAGTACCGAACTTTTCCCGGCACCGATATACAGGCGTCCACCGTTGGCTTTGGTGTTTGGACCGTCGCAACTACATGGTGGGGGATCACCGACCGCGCCGTTGGTATTGATCTTCTTCGTCAAGCCCTGGACCGGGGAATCACGTTTTATGACACCGCCGACACCTACGATGACGGCGGCGCGGAAACGATACTCGCCGAGGCGTTTCCCGGTCGCCGTGATGAAATCACCATCGCTACCAAATTCGGCTACGATATTTACAATCACGCACCGTCCGCGAATCAGCGCGAACGACCACACAACTGGACGCCGGAGTATCTGCGGTTCGCGGTCGAGAAATCTCTGGAACGGCTGCAAACCGACCGCATCGATTTTTACCAGTTGCATAACCCGCGCATGGACGCGCTAACGAAGGATGATCTGTTGGCGACGCTCGAATCGCTTCAAACGGAAGGGAAGATCCGCGCCTATGGAGCCGCACTCGGTCCGGCGATCGACCCCCGCCAATCCGACGAATCGATGCATGTCATCGAGAACACCGGGATGGCGGGAGTACAGATCATTTACAATCTGTTGGAACAGCAGATCGGTGCCCCGATTTTCGAGTCCGCCCGAAAGCATGGCAAGGCGGTTCTCACTCGTGTCCCACATGCCTCCGGTTTGCTGGAAGGAAACCTTCACGCCGAGACTACATTCGCACCCGGCGACCATCGCAACTGGCGGATGACCACCAACGAAGCGAAGCGGATCTGGCTGGATAAAGGCTTGCTGAAAGTAGATAAGTTGGGGTTTCTGACCGAAGGAACGGGACGCACCATCAGTCAGGCGGCGATACAGTTCATCCTATCGGAACCAAGCATCGTCTCCGTACTACCCAATATTTACGACGCCCCGCAACTCGCCGAACTCGCCGCCGCGTCCGATGTGCCACCGCTCACGGGAGCCGAATCCGCGCACATCGCCGACTTATATGCGAACGATTTCTATCTGGAAAGTTAGTGGAAACGAGGCATGTGCGGGTCACGAATCGATTCGTGACCCGCACATGCCTCGTTTCCACTAACTTTCCAGATAGAAATCGTTCGCATATAAGTCGGCGA
>JACMIS010000815.1 GCA_014381035.1 Armatimonadota bacterium | reverse complement strand
CGCCGTTTTCACCGACGAGATTTACCCCGCCTGTCAATTCGTTCCGATCTACAATGATTTCCAGAAGGTCACCATCGCGCAGTTTGCCCACCGGTCCGCCTGCCAACGCCTCCGGTCCGACATGCCCGATACACGCGCCCGTGGAAACGCCGGAAAATCGCGCGTCGGTGATGACCGCGACCGATTTGCCCCACGGCAGGAACTTGAGCGCGGACGTGATCTGATACGTCTCCTCCATGCCCGCCCCGAGCGGTCCCCGGCAGATGAGTATCAGTACATCGCCCGCCTCGACGTTCCGCCCGTGCGGATGGTTGCCTTTGATCGCGGCTATCGCGCTTTGTTCCGTGGTAAAGACTTTCGCCGGTCCCCGCTTGCGGTACACGTTATCGCCGTCCATAACCGCCCCGTCAATCGCCGTCGCTTTGATGACCGAGCCCTCCGGGCAGATATTGCCGACCGGGAAGACAAGCGTCGGTGCCAGTCCGTGCGCTTTAGCCGCGGCAGGCGCGAAGATGACATGATCGGGGTCGATGCCGTCCGCTTCCCGCAATCGCTCCCGGACGCGGGCGCGACGCTCCGAGGTTTCCCATTCCACCAGGTTTTCGCCGACAGTTTTGCCGGACACGGTCAAACAATCCAGATGCAGGACACCCATATCACGCAGATGAAGCATCACTTCGGGGACGCCTCCCGCGAGATACAGACGCACGGTCGGATGGTCCGCGGGACCGTTGGGGAGTACATCTACGAGGCGCGGCACGGCACGATTGACGCGAATCCAGTCCGCTACCGTCGGGCGCGGCAGTTTCGCGGCGTGCGCGATGGCGGGGATATGCAGGAGCAAGTTTGTAGAGCCGCCACACGCCGCGTGCACCAGCATCGCGTTCTCGATGGCGGCGGGGGTGAGAATATCGCGGGTGGTGATGCCGCGTCGGTCGAGTTCCAGAATCGCTCGGGCGGAATCTTTTGCCATTTCGCGCCAGATCGCCGTTCCCGACGGCGCGAGTGCGGAGTGCGGTAGCGACAAACCGAGTGCCTCGCCGACGGCTTGTGCGGTCGCCGCCGTGCCGAAGAACTGACAGCCGCCGCCCGGCGTCGCGCACGCGCGGCACCCGGCTTCGGCGGCTTCCTTGAGTGTGATCAGACCGTGCGCGAAACGCGCCCCCAGTGTTTGCACCTTGCCCGCGTCCTCGCCGTGTTCAGGTGGAAGCGTGACCCCGCCGGGGATGATGATTCCGGGCAGGTGCGTCGCGCCCGCGATGGCGAGCATCATCGCGGGTAGTCCTTTATCGCAGGTCGCGATTCCGAGCACCCCGCGCCGGTTCGGCAGGGAGCGGATCAGGCGGCGCAGGACAATCGCGGCATCGTTGCGGAACGGCAACGAATCCATCATCGCGGGAGTCCCCTGTGAGCGACCGTCGCACGGGTCGGACACGTACCCGGCGAACGGAATTCCACCGTTTTCGGTGATCGTTTCCGCCGCCGCTTCCATGAGCAAGCCCACTTCCCAGTGCCCGGTGTGGTAACCGAGCGCAATCGGGGAGCCGTCCGGGCGACGCATCCCGCCCTGCGTCGAAAGCAGAAGATACTCGCGCCGATTGAGTTCGGCGGGGCTCCAGCCCATCCCGGCGTTCTGCGAAAGCGCGAACACATCTCCAGAGGGACGCGTCAGAAGCATTTCGGCGGAAAGCGGTAGCTCCCCTGCCGGTCCGGTCGCTTTCGTCGGCACGGCATATATATCGTCGGTGTTGGTTTGGGTCATAGGTTTGGTTGCGAGGCACCCATCAAGGCGGCGACGGCGTGTTTTTTGTTCTTTTGTTGTGCAATCTGAAGCGGCGTCACGCCGTCCTTATCGGCTATTGTAGCATCTCCACCGTAACGGAGCAGGACCGCGACGGCTTCGGGGCGGTTGTACCGCGCCGCCATGTAGAGCGGCGTCCGCCCCGACCGGTCGCGGACGTTCGGAACGCTCCCGGCACCGAGGCACAGTTCCAAAACTTTTACCGCTCCGTACCGTGCCGCCGTGTGCAGGGGAGATATTTTACCGTGCGGAAAGGCGGTAGCGGGTTGAACGCCGAAGGACTCTAACAGAGCGACACACCCGGCGGCGTCTTTATGCACGGACGAGTGCAGGAGCACGTCGTTCAGAGGATTCAGTGCCATCGCAGGAATCGCGGCG
>JACMIS010000814.1 GCA_014381035.1 Armatimonadota bacterium | reverse complement strand
GAAACGAATTTATCGAAGGGCCAGCGCGGGATTTTCACGACGCAGTAGTCGAGAGCTGGTTCGAAGCACGCCAGCGTTTTGCCGGTGACTTTGTTTTCGATTTCGTCCAGATGCAAGCCGATAGCGATCTTCGCCGCGACGCGTGCGATCGGGTAGCCGGTCGCTTTCGATGCCAGAGCCGACGAGCGGGATACGCGGGGGTTGACCTCGATGATATAGTAACCGAACGACTTCGGATCCAACGCCATCTGTACATTGCATCCGCCTTCGATTCCGAGCGAACGGATGATCTTTAGACTCGCCGTACGCAACATCTGGTACTCTTTATCCGACAGGGTTTGTGACGGCGCGACGACCATCGAGTCGCCGGTATGTACGCCCATTGGGTCGAGATTCTCCATGTTACAGATCGTGATGCACGTATCGTTCGCGTCGCGCATGACCTCGTACTCGATCTCTTTCCACCCGACCAGACAACGCTCGACCATGACCTGATTGCGCGGCGAGAGACGCATCCCGCGCGTGCCGATTTCCATCAACTCGTCCACGGTCTGTGCGATGCCACCGCCCGAGCCCCCAAGTGTATACGCGGGGCGGACAATCAGGGGCCACGGCAAGCCGCTCTGCCGCGACAGATCGCGTAGTTCGCCGTCGGTCTCGATGATCCAGGATTCCGGGACCGGTTCGCCGATCTCGCGCATCAGTTTGCGGAATCGCTCACGGTCCTCGGCACGGGTGATCGCGGTGAGCGGCGTTCCCAAAAGTTTGACATGGTAGTCATCTAACACGCCACGATTCGCCAACTCCGTGGCAAGGTTCAACCCCGTCTGTCCCCCGAGAGTCGGCACTAAACCGTCGGGACGCTCGCGGGCGATGATCTTGGTCAGAAACGCGGGCGTGAGCGGTTCGATATAGACTCGGTCCGCCATCTCGACATCGGTCATGATTGTCGCGGGGTTGCTATTTACCAGCACGACGGAGATGCCCTCCTCGCGAAGGGCGCGGCAGGCTTGTGCCCCGGCATAATCGAATTCGGCGGCTTGCCCGATCACGATTGGGCCGGAGCCGATTACCATCACTTTTTTAATCAGGGGATTTTTAGGCATAGAAAGATGGGTGAGAAACGAAATTTTATCGCCCTTCGTTGTACGGCAGTTATCGGAAATTGGCAACGGTGCCTGCTTCTTCCGCGCTCACCCATTTCAAGTGAGCACAGACAGAAACTACCGACGGTCTGGCTCAAAACTATCACACCGCACCATCGGGCTTATTCGCCGTAGATCGCCACGTGGACCGTACCGTTTCGTGTGATGTAGCCACGATACATTCCCGCCGTGTTGAATGGTAGTGCGGCATTTCCATTTCGGTCAATCGCGATGACACCGCCGCTTCCCCCGATGCGCTTCAATTCTTGATGGATAACGTCTCCCGCGGCCTTTGCCACAGTCGCTCCCGTGTAGCGCATTCGCGCCGCAATGTCATGCGCGACCGCGAGACGCAAAAAATACTCTCCGTGGCCGGTCGCCGACACCGCGCAGGTTTCGTTATCCGCCCAGGTCCCGGAGCCGATGACCGGGGAGTCCCCCACCCGCCCGTATCGCTTGTTGGTCATCCCTCCGGTCGAAGTCGCCCCGGCAACATTCCCGGCGGAGTCAACGGCGACGGCGCCGACCGTTCCGAATTTGTTGTCCTCCGACAAGGACATGACGAAGCCGTCGCCGCCGCTCGACTTTCCTTCCGCCTCCCGTTTCTGCTGGTCGGCCAGT
>JACMIS010000813.1 GCA_014381035.1 Armatimonadota bacterium | reverse complement strand
GCGATGGCACCGGCGACTCGGGCGTTGTCGCCGGTGAGCATGATCAGCGACTTGATGCCCAGTTTCTTCAGAGCGGCGAGCGTCGCGGGCGTTTCCGCGCGCGGCTGATCCGCGAGCGCGATAACCCCTATGATACGGTCACCCGCCCCGACCAACATGGTGGATTTCCCGGCTTCGCCCAGCCGTGCGTTGCCATCGGCGATTTCCGGGGGGACGGCGATGCCCGCGTCCGTGAATAACTTGGGACTGCCGATACGTATCAGCGTCCCGTTAACCTCCGTCTGAACGCCGCGACCCGTGACTGATTGGAGTTCACCCGTCGGTGTGAGGACCACCTCCTGCTCCTGCGCTTTTCGGACCACCGCCTGCGCGAGCGGGTGCGCCGAACGGCTTTCGACCGACGCGGCGGTTCTGAGCAACTCCCCCTCCGTCATGCCCCCGAACGCCATTATGTCGGTCACCTCGGGTTTCCCTTTGGTGATCGTCCCTGTCTTGTCGAGCGCGATGGCTTCGAGTGTCCCGAGATTTTCCAGGTGGACGCCACCCTTTATAAGAACGCCGTTCCGCGCCGCCTGCCCGATCCCGGCGAGTACGGCGGCGGGTGTGGCGAGCGAGCGCGCGCATGGGGATGCCGCGACGAGGGTCGAGAGTGCGCGAAGAATAGCGACCTTCCACGGGAGCCATCCCACAAGTGGCGGGATGACGGCGGCAAGAACCACGGTGCCCAGCACGACCGGCACGAAAACCTGCTCGAACCGGTCGGTGAAACTCTGGGTCGGTGATTTCTGTGTTTGTGCCTCCTCGACCATCTTCACGACCCGCGCCATGGTCGTGTCTTTTGCGAGTTTAGTCACCTCGACTTCTAACGCCCCTTCGCCGTTGATCGCCCCAGCGAAAACGCCGTCCCCCGGCACCTTCTCGACAGGTACGCTTTCGCCGGTGATCGGACTCTGGTCCACCGCCGAACGCCCCACCAGTATTCTGCCGTCCACGGCTATGCGGTCGCCGGAACGGATGATGGCGATGTCCCCGACGCGCAGATTCTCGGTCGCGACTTCAATCTCCACCCCGTCCCGGCGCACGCGGGCGACCTTCGGCGTGAGTTTCCCGAGGGCACCGATGGCGTCCCGCGCCCGTTCCATGGCGTAATGTTCCAGCGCATGACCGAATGAGAACAGGAAGAGGAGTAGCGATCCTTCCGCCCATTCCCCCAGAACAGCCGCGCCGACCGCGCCTGCGAGCATCAGGAAGTCGACGTCAAATTTTCCGCGCAGGGCGGCGGGTAAACCGTGGCGGGCGAGATCATAGCCGCCTGCCACGTAGGAAAGCACGTATATACCGACGACCACGGACGGGGGAATGCCGAAGAGTCGTTCGCCGAAAAAACCCACCGCGAGCAGAAGCCCGGACAGGAGCGACAACGACAGTTCCCAGTTCCGGCGGAACCAGTTCGCACCCTCAGGAGAGGCGGTGTGCCCGTGCCCCTCGTGGTCGCCGTGGTCCTCATGGCCCGCGTCGTCGTGCGCGTGCCCGGCGTGTTCGTCAGCCGGTTCGGCGGGGGTGCCGCTTTGCCCGCCGAACCGCAAACCGAGCGAACCCACCACCTTCGAGATGGCGTCGAGGGTCGTGAGCGTGCTATCGTACTCGACTCTCATCTTTTCGATGGGATAGTTCACCCCCACGTTCAGGACGCCGGGGATCGCACGCACCGACTGCTCGATGTTCGCCGGGTTGGTTCCGTGGTCCATACCGGTGATCGGAAGCGTCTCATGCCGAAAGCGCGTGGTTAGTTCTACGCCGGTGTCCCGCGCGATGCGTTCCACGCGCTCTAAGGGAACGAGATTTGGGTCGTAGTGTAGGCAAAGCACCGGCTGACCGTCCTGCTCTTCGAGGTGCGCTTCGATGATTCCGGTCTGCGCCTTCATCCGCTCCTCGAACCGCGAGATGCAACCGTCCGCCGAATCCTCGACACCCGGCATGACGCGAGAGATGGTCAGATGCAAAGCCGTTTCGCTCCTGCGGAGCGGTACGCCCCGTTCCTCTAATTTAATCGCCATTCTGTTCTCCTTTCCCTGCGCTATCGGTCTGTTCTATCCGCCGATAGTCGCGCTTGCGGTTTCGCTCCACGGGTCTTGCTGCCCCTTCGTGTTCTCCAACGCGCCATGTAATGTGCCCGCGTCGTCGCCGCTATATTCCGCCGTGTACGGGGTACGCGTGTCCAGACCGAGAAACGCGAGTTCCGACGGGTCGGTCGGGGGAACGCCGCCGATTTCACCCATACCTCACACCCCATCACCCCGTCCGGTTTCGCCTTGCTCGTCGGGGTCAACTCGTCCAGGAAGGAATCGGTATGCCGCAAACGCTGGCTTGTGTCAACGGAGAGTTTCGGGCGCGAGGTCGGCGCACCGACCGAAGTGCGCCCGGCATTTCGGAGCGATATTTCCAAACTCTGACGGTGTGCGTTATTGATGGTCGGGGTTCCTTGAATCTTGCGGACGATACTGCGAAGCGCGGTTTCTACGTCAGATCTTTCGCTTGCGCCGCGAGGCTTGCGTTAAACGTGGTGTAGAACGCCGTCTGATTTGTGGCGACGGGTGTCATGTCCCCGGCGACAAGCCCCAGCGCGGCAAGGTTCGCGTTCGCATACGTTACGAAGGTCGTAGTCCACGCCACAAGGTCGGCATCGTGTACTACTCCATTCTGTGGAAAATATAATGGGACTTCTCGCCGCTATTCGTCCGGTTTCCTGCGTCGTTCGGCAAGGCAGGTGGGGCGGCGGAGACGGTTGTATTTACATCAGTGACGCGGGGATTTAGGTCAGGGGAAACGCTACCGAAGTCTGAGACGGAAATACTAACGTCCGGCAAACTTTCCCCATTGTCAGTACCACCAGTATCTAAGTCAGTCTTCGAAGAATTAACGCCAGTGGAAAGAATACTGACGTTAATCTTGGGACTACTGACAACGGGAGACGGGTTCGCAACCACGCCGTCTTGCTCTTGTTGCTCGCGTTCGACCTGTTCCCGGCATCGCTCTAAAACCGCTTTAGGCAAAAATCGGAAAGCAAGCCACAGGAAAAGCGGAACTATAACAATATCGTCCAGTTGCCCCAAAACAGGAATGAAATCGGGGATCAGGTCGAACGGCATTAGCACGTAACCGACCGCAAGCCCCAAAAACACGCGGGAAACTCGCGGCGTTTCTTCGTCTTTTAGAACAAGTTGATACACTTTTAACTCACGCTTGAAGGCGCGGGTAAAACTCTTGATTCTAAAAAACATACTCATTTTTGTTCTCGGCATTACTTTCGGTTGGGTTTCCAGTCTTGATTTTACAGGCAAAGACTTAGAGATGACGCATGAGGCACGGCTGAGAGTTTTCTTACTTTGCCCCGGCTGACGACGAACGCCTCCCGTAATGAAGAAAACTCTCAGCCGCGTCTTTACGACGTTTCGTGGCTCGCTTTTAGCGGCAAGCGAACCCGTTAATCTGGCGTTTCGGCTTTCGCGTCCGCCGCCGCGTTGTTTTTGACAAACAGCGAGTACAGAACCGGTAGCACCACCAGCGTTATAGTCGTGAACGACAATAGCCCGCCGATCACGACCGTCGCCAGCAGTTCCTGCACTTCCACGCCCGCAAATGCACATCCGAGAAGGTGATGCCCAAGCCCACCAAATTCAGAAAAATGGCGAAGAGAGACGGTAAGGCGAAACGCTTCATGGTCATAACTTTGCTCCGACGCGAACCCGTAGCAACTTGACCGAATTCACGAAAACAAGAATGTCGGGGCCGAGGTGGATAATAGCCGCCTGAACCGGTCCGATCCAGTTCATCAGCGCGGCGGTGATACCGAGAACATGGACAACACCGACGCCCACGAACAGGTTTTCCTGAATCGTCTGATAAGCGCGGCGGGCGAGTTGCCGGGCGAAAAGAATCTTACCTAAATCGTCAGTCATCAAAGCGACATCGGCAGCCTCCAGAGCCGCCTGCGTCCCCCGTGCCCCCATCGCAATCCCGACATCCGCCCGCGCCAGAGCCGGTGCGTCGTTCACACCGTCGCCCACCATTACTACGATATGCTTTTCGCCCTGCAACGCGGCGATGCGCGTCACCTTGTCCTCGGGAAGCAAACCGGCGTGTATCTCGTCCACTCCCACGGCACCGGCCACCCGTTCTGCGGCGGCGCGGTTGTCGCCGGTCAGCATCACCACCCGCTTGATTCCCGATTCTTTCAGCGCGGCAATTAGTTCCTTCGCGCCGGGGCGGATTCGGTCGCCGAGTTCGAGTCGTCCTACCGCGCCGCCGTCCGATGTTACATAGACCACGGTCCCGCCCGCGTCCGTTCCGCCGGAGGTCAGCGGAACGCCGTGTTCGGCGAGTAGTGCCGCGTTGCCGACAAGCACGGTTTTGCCGTCCACGTTGGCTTTCACCCCGCGCCCACGGATCATCTCGAAGTCGGTCGGCTCGCCCAGTGTCAGCCCGCGCTTTTCGGCGTAACCGACAACGGCTTTAGCAAGCGGGTGAGCGGAACGCCTATCCGCCGTCGCTGCCAGCGTCAGGACTTGCTCCTCGGAGAACGCGGCGTTCAAAACGCGAACTTCGGAGACTTCCGGTTCGCCAACCGTCAGTGTACCGGTCTTGTCAAAAACGATCACGTCGGCACGGGCGAGCGACTCCAAGTACAAGCCCCCCTTGACCAGAATCCCGTTCTGGGCGGCTCGCGCTATCGCCGCAATCATCACCAAAGGCGTCGCCAGACCCAGTTCGGCAGGGGACGTGAAAATGAGAAGCGTAACCACTTTTCGTAAATCGTGCGTGATCAGAAATACCGCGAGCAAGAAGACGAAGACGACGGGAATAAGCCACGCCGCCACCTTATCCGCCAACTTTTGAACCGGTGCTTGCTCGCCCTCCGCATTCTCGACCAGTGCGATAATGCGGGCGAACATCGTGTCTTGCCCCAGTTTATCGGTTCGGATGTCGAGTGCCCCGGATTCGAGAAGAGTTCCCGCAAGAACCGAACCGCCCGTCTCCTTTTCCAGCGGCAGGCTTTCGCCGGACAGAGACGCCTCGTTGACCGACCCCGCACCGCCTGTTACCGTGCCGTCCACCGGAATCTTCTCCCCGCCACGAACCAGCACCACATCGCCCTTCTTTAGGTCCGCGACCGGGACAGTGCGGTCAAGCCCATCGCCCCCACGCACCAAAGCGGTTTGCGGAACCGAG
>JACMIS010000812.1 GCA_014381035.1 Armatimonadota bacterium | reverse complement strand
GATGTGTATGTGGTACCGGGACCGGTAGACTCGGGACGTTCCCGCGGCGGACACCGATTGATCGGCGATGGGGCAATTTTAGCCGACTCGCCCGAGGATGTTCTGTTATCCCTTGGCGTTGTGCTTGCCGCGCAGGAGGAGACGAAACCGACCCGCCAACCAGCGAAAGGAGCGGCAGGAATATCAAGCGACTTTCCCGTGTTGGTACCCCTCGCCGAGCCGCTCCCGGTTCCCGCTGCCGCGCCGCCGGATCTTCCCGCACACGAAGCCGCGTTCTTCGCCGCACTCAGCGCGACGCCGAAGCCGTTCGATACCATTTCACACGAAGCCGGATTACCGTCCCCCGAAGCGAATGTCGCGGCAACGCTTCTGGAAATGAAAAGCCTCATCCGCCGCCACCCCGGCAACCTGTTCAGCCGTGCCTAACTGCCGCGTTACGTTGGTTTCCACCACAAAGAACACAAAGTCAAAGAAGGACACAAAGAATAGCACGGGTAAGATTTGCTGTTGTAAATCGCCGCCTTGACACCGAGCGGTGCTTTAAACCTCAAAAACCTTTGTGGTCTTCTTTAGACTTTGTGTTCTTTGTGGTGGAAACCCGCGCATGGTATCTCGGATATTACTTCAGCAGTTCCATGTTAATCGTTACTGTCACTGTATCGCCGACGGCTTGGGACCCTTCGACGATGTTGTTCCATGTCAGCCCGTAGTCTTTACGATTCAGGACGAGGGCGGTCTCGATGCCCATGTGCAATTCGCCCTTGAAGCCTTTCTGCGGACCGGTGACCGTGAACGGCAGGGAGATCTGTTTCGTGACACCGTGCATGGTCAGGTTTCCCAGCGCGTTAAACCCACCTTTGCGCTTCGTGATTTTGGTGCTCTTGAATGTGATCTCGGGATATTTATCCGTCTCGAAAAAATCTTTCCCACGCAAATGTTCGTCCCGCGCTGTATTGCCCGTGTTGATGCTGGCGGTTTTGATCGCGAACTGGACGGAAGAGTTTTCCGGCTTCTTGCCATCGGCGACAACGGAACCGTCGAATTCACCGAAAGAGCCACGGGTTTTGGACACGCCAAGATGCAGAACGGTGAACGCGATGTCGGTATGGGCTTTGTCAATGCTCCAGGTGCCCGTCGCGAGTTCGGCTTTGGAGGTCTGTGCGACCTTCGTGGGTTGCTTGGGCGCCGTTTGCGGGGAAGCAAGCAGTGCGGAGGTTCCCAGCGATGTGGTGACGCTAAGTGCGACTATTGTAGTGAGACGATGCAGAGTATTCATCGGGTATGCCTTTCGAGGATGCAACCGGATAGTTGCGTAATCAACGAACAATACCCTCCTGGAAAAGTCCGAGTTCCGTAAATTTTCGCGAGACTCTTCCACTTTGTTGGCAGGAAACTCGGAGAACCGCGTCGAACCCCGGACTACACCGCCGCAGGAGAATCGTTGATGCCCCAAGTAGACATGCCGCTTTCCGATCTGGAACAGTACGCCGGACGCAACCCCAAGCCCGCCGATTTCGATACTTACTGGGAAAAAGCCCTCGCCGAAATGCACGCATTGGGGACCGGTTGCGAACTCGTTCCCAACCCGACACTGACCGCGCCGTTCGCCGAAATATTCGATCTGTATTTCACCGGATTAGGCGGTGCCCGAATACATGCCAAGTACCTCCGCCCGAAAAATGTTCAAAAAAACCATCCCGCTGTGCTCCAGTTCCATGGCTACTCGCACCATAGCGGCGACTGGAATGACAAACTAAGTTATGTGGCACGAGGTTTCTCGGTCGCCGCATTGGATTGTCGCGGGCAGGGGGGATTGTCAGAGGACCGGGGAGGCGTCCGTGGCAACACTCATAACGGGCATATCATTCGAGGCTTGGATGATGCGCCGGAAAAACTGTATTATCGCGCCATGTTCTGTGACACGGCACAACTAGCGCGGATCGTGATGGCACTGCCGGAAGTGGACGCGGGACGTGTCGGTGCGACCGGTGGTTCGCAAGGCGGCGGCTTGACACTCGCTTGCGCCGCACTTGAGCCTGCTATTCGCCGAATCGCGCCCGTTTTTCCGTTTCTATGCGATTACAAGCGCGTGTGGGAGATGGATCTTGCTAAAGGGGCATACAATGAACTCGCCACCTACTTCCGTCTGTTCGACCCGCGCCATGAGCGCGAAGACTCGGTTTGGGAGCGACTCGGGTATATCGACTGCCAACACCTTGCCTCCCGGATCCAGGCGGAGACCTTGTTTTTTGTCGGTTTGATGGATACTATCTGCCCTCCGTCGACGCAGTATGCGGCTTACAACCGTATCGTTGCTCCGAAACGCGCTGTGATCTACCCGGACTTTGGACACGAAGGGTTGCCGGGGAGTGGCGACCTGATTTACAATTTCCTGGGTGACCTTTGACGGCGTACGATTGACAAAAAATCGTTTCACCGGGTACAATCCGCCCTAATGCGATTGTATGACCTGCGAAATGGCGCGGACCCCACCCCTCTGCGAAACGCGTTCTCCGACCGTATCTCCCCCACCGACGACGAAGCAGGGGAGGGGGTCGTGCGAACGATTCTGTCCGACGTACGACGGGGGGGGGACGATGCGGTACTGGAACTAACGCGCCGCTTCGATTACGCCGGGGCGACAACCCTGCGTGTCTCCCATGAAGCCGTCGAGACCGCTGTCCGCCGCGTTGAAAACACACCTCTTTGGGAGGCGATGGGGTTCGCAGCGAATCGAGTCCGTTCTTTCCACGAGAAACACCGGCGCGAATCCTGGCTGACATTATCCACTCCCGGCGAGACACTGGGGCAGGTAATCCGCCCTCTCTCACGGGTCGGCGTTTATGTGCCCGGCGGAACCGCCGCGTATCCATCCACCGTTTTGATGGCGGCGATTCCGGCGCGGGTGGCTGGCGTCCCCTTCATCGCTCTGGCGACCCCGCCCAATAAGGAGACGGGATTGCCCCCGGATGCAACCCTTGCCGCCGCGCATATTGCCGGCGTTTCCGAGATTTATGCGATGGGGGGAGCGCAGGCTATCGCGGCTCTGGCATATGGTACGGAAACCGTCCCGCCGGTGGTGAAAATCGTCGGGCCGGGAAACCGATATGTTAATCTCGCGAAGCGACTGTTATACGGGGTTGTCGGGATTGACATGCTTGCCGGACCCAGTGAGGTGGGGATAATCGCCGACGACACGGCATCGGTGAAAACGGTTGCCATAGAGGTCATCGCGCAAACGGAGCACGATCCTCTGAATTCTGCGTTGCTGGTGACGACATCGTTCGCGCTCGCGACGGCGGTACAGTCGGAGATCAAGCAACAGCTCACTGATTTGCCGAGAGCTGGTATTGTACGTTCAGCTCTTGAAAACTCGGGGTACATAGCGATAGTAGACACAATCTCCGAGGCGATCGCCATAATGAATGTATATTCGCCCGAGCATCTGCATCTACTCGTGGAAAATCCCTGGCAGGTTGTCAATGGCATAGAAAATGCGGGAGCCATACTGATAGGCGAGGATTCGGCGGCGGCAATCGGGGATTACGTAGCCGGCCCCTGTCATACACTCCCTACGGCAGGAAGCGCACGGTATTCGTCGCCGCTCCATGTGGACGATTTTACGAAGAAAACAAGTATCATCGCATTAAATAAAACGGTGGCGAGGTCACTCGCCTCGGCGGCAGTAAGTTTCGCGGAAGCCGAGGGTTTGGAAGCGCATGCGCGATCCGCACGCCATGTGTTAGAAGACTAAAATACGGGTAAAGAGCACAGGTATAAGGTTGCGTACTCGAATCGCACTATGATACGACCACATGACAGCGGCTAACAAGAGGGAGCCGCTGACTTTTCGGACATTTAATTATCCATGCAAGACGATCAGGACATTTTACAACTACACGCCGGGGACGAATCGGAAATCTCTCTGATCCGTGCCGTCGGCGATATTGATTTGAGTACCACTCCGCAATTGCGCCAAGCCGTCGAAGGCGTCATCGCCCAACTACCCGCGGATGGCGCATTGCGTTACATTATTCTCGACATCCGCGAAGTGCCGTTCATCGATTCTGCCGGTCTCGCCCTGCTCGTCGAGATTCGCAAGCGGTTTCACAGCACCTGCCGCCTGGCAGTACTGATTGCGGCCGCCACGCAACCGGAACGGGTATTACGACTCGGGCGATTCGACACTTTCCTGATTATTGGCTACTCCCGTGAAGAACTACACGGGTTAGGTGTCGGGGTGAATCCTGATCCCGTCTAGTCCAACCGGTTAGAACAGCATTGGTTTCGGATATAAACAATTACGGAGAGGAGATACGCTGGCACGCGACGGTCGGCGTTCAATATCACACGGTGGGTATGAAAAACATAAAATGCAAGAAATGCAACATGCGGGACATAACCTGACAACAAATCAATCCAGCAATGATTTCCCATCTCGGGCGGAGGTGCTGGTTGAAGTGCGAAGAATGGTGGAGCAGGCTGCAACTCGAACCAAATTGGATAAGGAGTCCGTCGAGGATTTGCTAACAGCGGTAGATGAAGCCGCGGCGAACGCGATTCGACATGGTTCTCCGACGACCGGTCCCAAGGCACTCCTGCGCATTACTTGCCTTGATACTCCAGATTGGGTCGAGGTACGGGTGCGTGATTTTGGTGCTGGGTTCTCGGTTCCTGAATCAACCGCGATGCCCGCCCCCGACGCGATGGGCGGACGCGGTCTCCCACTGATGGTAGCATTGGCGGATTCGGTTGCTATCGAGTCCACCGCTCAAGGGACTACAGTTACCCTGATCAAACGTAGTGCTGAGTCGTAGATAGGAATGGCAGACGACCCTCGCCTGCCATTCCTATGGCGGTGTCAGCCGACTACGGGCCGCAATAGCACGATCATGGGCGGCCTCCGGGGTGTCGGCATTGATATTGATGTGTCCCATTTTTCGCCCCACTCTTGCGTCACGCTTGCCGTACAAATGTAATTTCGCTTCCGGGAAATCTGCAAGCATCCTGGTAAAGTCAGGGTTGCCGCGGTTCCAGAGATCGCCCAGTACATTCACGATCGCGGAACCGGACGAACGCATTCGCGTTTCCCCAAGCGGCAGACCACATACGGCGCGGAGTTGTTGCTCGAACTGACCTGTCACGGCACCGTCCATCGTCCAGTGCCCCGAATTATGCGGTCGAGGAGCCATTTCGTTGGCAATAAGATCGCCCCCTTGGGTGACAAAAAACTCGACGCAAAGAACCCCGACAACGCCCAAACCGTCCATGATGGCACGAGTCGCATCCAGAGCCGTTTTCGTGAGCGTGGGCGAAATCCCCGGCGCGGGTGCGGTCGTCACGTCTAAGATATGATTGACGTGATCGTTCTTTACGAGTCCGTAGTGCTGAAAATCACCGGCAATTCCGCGTGCCGCGACTACGGAGCCTTCCCAGGCAAAGTCTACGAAACCTTCCAGAATGCACTCAACCCCGCCCAGTTCGGCGAAGGCGTCGTGCGCCTCGGCTTCGGTGCGAATCATCCGTTGCCCTTTGCCATCGTATCCGGCACCCGCTGTCTTCAGAACCCCATACCCGTTTATCGCGTGTAATCCGGCGGCGGCATCCGCTCCCGACGTGATGTGAACAAACGGGGGCGTGGGGATTCCCAATGCTTGAAAGTATTGCTTTTCCCGTAAACGGTTCTGGGCTATATGAAGTACCCTGGCACCCGGACGCACCGGCACCCCGACCGCTTCGATGGCAGTAACCGTTTCGGAAGGAACATTCTCGAATTCGTAGGTTACGACAGACACTGTTTGAGCAAAGGCACGAACCGCGTCTGAATCCAGGTACTCCGCGGCGGTCTCGGAATCGGCGATTTGCCCGCACGGCGTTTCTCTGTCGGGCGAAAAGACGCGTACCCCATATCCCATGTTGCGTGCTTCGATGGCGAGCATTCGCCCCAACTGTCCGCTGCCGAGGATACCGATGGTTGCTCCAGGAAGAATCGGTTCGGGCTTCATAGTGGCAATTCGTCCATCAGCACACGGTCGGTCTGAGCGTCGCGGAATTGGCGTAGTTTTTCGCGTAATCCGGGGCGTGAATTAGACAGGATCGCGACCGATAGCAGTGCGGCATTTATGGCACCTGCTTTTCCGATGGCGAGAGTTCCGACCGGGATTCCTCCGGGCATCTGCACGATAGAAAGAAGGGAGTCCTGTCCTTTAAGCGAGTGCGACTCCACGGGAACCCCGAGAACGGGAATCAAAGTGAACGCCGCCGCCATTCCCGGCAAGTGCGCCGCGCCGCCCGCACCCGCGATGATTACTTCGATACCGCGCCCTTCGGCTTGTGTCGCATACTCGGTTAGCAAGTGCGGAGTCCGATGGGCGGATACGATCCGGCACTCGTGCGGCACATCGAACTGGATCAAGGTTTCGTGGGCATGGCGCATGGTCTCCCAGTCCGACTTGCTCCCCATGATGATACCGACGAGCGGATCGGTTTCCGTACGATCATTGTTTGGCATAAGGTGTTCGCTCCGATTTTATCATGGGCAGACAGCATGGCGAGTGGTACAACGAATCATGGCGGACGTCAGAAAATTACGGGAAAAGGCGACAAAGCGTGGTATCGGAACGGAGGCAAACGGCGGGTACGAACGGCATGTTCTGGTATGTGTCGGCGGGGATTGTTCCGCGAAATCGGAAAACGAAGCCACTTTGAAACAGTTTCGCAAGTGGGTGAAGACGATGGACTCGCCGAAACAGCGGGTGTACTGTTCGCCCGTGGGTTGCCTTCAGTTGTGTCGCGGCGGTCCGCTCGTCGTTGTTTATCCCGAGGGAACCTGGTATCACAGTGTGTCGCCTGCGGTCGCCGAACGCATCGCGGAGGAGCATTTAAAGCAGGGCAGACCCGTCGAAGAGTTCGTGATTACGTCTAACCCCTTGCTCCCAGTCCAAGTGGACGCCGAGGCGAATGAATGATCCGCAGAGTGCCACGGTGCAAAGTATCCCATGGCACTCGGAAATAGACTACAAACGCGGGTCCACAGGCTCCGATTCCAGAGCGAGCACAGAGAAAGCGCATTCATGGACCCGGCGCAACGAGTCGCCAGAAATGAACCGCTCCAATCCCTCGACGCCGAGCGCGAATTCCCGCGTCGCCAACGACCGCTTCGCACCGAGCGAACGTTCTTTTAACCGCTTCAAGTTCGCCGGTTGCGTGTACTCCGGTCCGTAGATAATCCGCAAATACTCGCGCCCGCGTACTTTCACCGCCGGTTGACACCTCTTAGGAGGCAGGAACGAGAGTGGCTTGACAACCATTCCCTCGCCGCCATTCGCGGTGCGTTCCAGCCACCATGAGGTGCCGACAGCAACCGATTCCTCGTCTCCGGTGTTGACCGCAAGTGTCGCCGTCTTTTGAAAAAGCGGTGCGTGATCCGCGAGCCGTCCGAGTGCTTCGATATGCCATGGATGAGACCTGTCAACGAATGTTCGTCCTTGCGCCGCCATGATGTGAAACGGTGCGATTCGCAAATCGGCGATCCCGTCCACATTCCAGCAGTAGCGACCATAGGCGACGCGATAGGCTTCCAGATCGGCGAGACGACTCCGCGCCGCAACCAATGCCGCCTCCGCGCCGGAGACGCCACGCTCCACCGCTTTTTCCAGAAGCGCAATCTCCGCAATCAGCGCGACCTTTCCTGCTGCCGCGACCGGCGCATATTGCTCTTTCAACAACCCTTGCGCCTTAGCGTTCCACGGCAACAGTTCGGCATCCAGACAAAGCCAGTCGGTCTCCAGTTCGTCCCACAGTCCCGCCGCGTTTATCGCCTGCGCTGTTTCGGTCAAAATCGCTTCGTGCAACGTCCGGTCCGTCGTGAATAGCCGTCCGGTTCGAGTTAAGACCGCGCCCGGTAAATCACCGGGTTCCGCCCCGAAGTGTCGCTTCGCCGCGTCACCGTCCCGACAAACAACGATCACTGCCCGCGACCCCATGTGCTTTTCCTCGCAAATCACGGTTGCAACTCCCTGCCGCCCGAAATAAGCGAACGCTTCCGCGGGGTGTTCCAGATAGTCTTCCGCGGTTGCCGTTTCTACGGGACTCATGGTGGGCGGCAGGTAGATCAGCCACCGTGGATGCGCCGCAAACCGGCTCATGATCTCCAGTGCCGCCGCATTGTTGCCCTCCGCAACGATCACGCTCCCGGCGAGGCGGGTCGAGACGACGCGACGACCGGTGTGATCCAATAGGTTGAGCGCGGCAGAGTCCCCCTCTCCCTCCGGAGGGTAAGGGGGGAGCGAAAGCGAAACGTTGCCTGATTCCGCCTCTGACTCCCCTCCCCCTGACGAGGGAGAGGAGCGGGGGGTGGGGGCTCCAGATACGACAGCATACGCCTCACGCGCTGCGACCATAACAATCTCCCGTTCGGGAATCTGAATCGCGGATAATGATCCGCCGAATACCACCCCAGTGTCAATATTCGCTGTGTTGTTGATGATTCGTACCGCATCAACCGGGGTGTGTCCGTAAACGACAAATGGGTCACCGCGATACTCCGCAGCCCAGTCGCGACGTACCGGGAAACCGTCCGGCGTGAATTCACCCGTAGTATCGCTGTACAAACAAAACTCGCGGATCGCGCCCGATGCCCGCCCGATCATCTCCGCCTTGACCCCGGCATGAGCGACGGCAAGGTTCCCCCCATCGAGCCAGAGGTGCGAGACCAAGCCGTCTACGAAGGATACGAAGCGAGTTATGAACGTTTCGCGTTCGGGATCAGGAAGGGCGGCGATCTGATCCAGCGATTCCTGCAAACCGTGGCTGATCGTGACCTTCCGTCCCTCAAGGGCGCGTTTCAGTTTGTCGTCATGGTTGCCCGGAACACAGAACGCGACACCGGATTGTACGGCGTTCATTACGAGAATCGCGGCTTCCACCGTTTTGGGTCCGCGGTCCACCAGGTCCCCAACAAAAACCAGCCGCCGACCGGTGTCGTGTCGGTAGACGCCGGTGTCGTCCGGCGCGTAACCGAGCGTTCGAAGCAGATCGCACAGTTCGTCGTAGCAGCCGTGTATATCACCGATAATATCGAACGGTCCCGTTTCCCCGCGCTTGTCGGTCCAGAGTGGCGTTCGCGTGATATGGGTGTCAGCGACTGCTGCTTCCCCGTCGAGGTGGAACACATACCGGAAACCTTCCTTGCGGAGCGATTTCACCGAGCGGCGCAAGTCTCTGACATGGCGCGTCACAACGTGCTTGCCGAAATCGCGGTTCGGGCGTGATTCGTTTCGTGTGGCACAAACCGATTCGGGAAGATCCAGAACGATGGCGACCGGCACGGCATGGTAACGACGCGCCAGATCGAGAAGCGGTTTTCGCGCACCCTCCTGTACATTCGTCGCGTCAATCACTGTCAGTTTGCGCCGTTTCAGTCGCAACGCCGCCAGATGGTGCAAGGCATCGAAAGCGTCCGACGTTGCGGACTGATCCGTTTCATCGTCCGAGACAAAGGAGCGAAAATAGTCGGACGAAAGCGTTTCCGTAGGAAGAAAATGGGTTTTCGCGAACGTAGATTTTCCGGAACCCGACGCACCAACTAACGCGACAAGTGCAAAATCCGGGATTTCGATAGTTTTCATAAGTGTTAACAGTGCTGTGTCGTTTGAGGAGTGGACAATGGAAAATATCCGTCGTAATCAGTAGGGACCAGTTGTTGCGAATATCCGAGTTTTTGCAAGTCAAAGAATGTCGAGAATCGCTCCCTGTGTCGGGGTGCCGCGTCCGTCGGGGTCCTGGTCGCCGATCCCGATGAACGAAACCGTGTAGCCGAACCGTGCTGCGACTTTGCCCGCCCATTCCTCGAACTGCGCACGGGTCCACTCGAATCGGTGATCGTCGTGGCGGAATGCCCCGCCCGGCAGACTTTCCCAAACGTCGTTGTATTCGGCGTTGGGTGTCGTGACCAATACACGGCGCGGACGAGCGTGTCCGAACACGGCGGACGCGAGATCGGGGAGTCGGTCCGCGTCTAAATGCTCGATCACTTCCATGAGAAGCGCGAGATCGAACCCGCGTAGTCGGTCGTCGTGATAGACGAGTGAACCATGCAGAAGCGCGATGCGATCTCGCGCTTCTCCTTCGATACGGTCGAACTTCAATCGCCGCTCCGCTCGCTTCAATACCAGCGGCGAAACATCCATACCAGTGAGCATCTCCAGGCGGGGGAACGCTTCGCGGATCGCACTCATTGTCTTGCCTTCGCCACATCCGAGGTCGAGAACACGGCGGGCAGGGGGATTTGCGGCACGGATCAGGTCTAGTGCCGCCGCGACCCGTTGATCATTGAGACGGACTTTCACCGCGGCGACCGGAGCAGTTTCGCTCATGGGTTCCAGCTCGCCCGCTTCATCCGACGATACTTCCGCGACTTCGGCAAGCCGTAGCAATACCGAATCGGTGAGTGTTCGGCGGTAGCGCAGATACCGTGCCGTGATCCACTCCTTCGCCGGATGCATAAAGAGCCAGCCATCACCACGCCGAAGCAGTTTTTCCACTTCATCGTCCGACACGTAGTAATGCTTCGCGTTGTCGAGAACCGGAACCAGAACATACAGATGCGAGAGCAGATCGCGCAAAATCACCGTGCCCGAAACCGTGACGGTAAACAGATTGGCATCACCCCATGCCGGGAATCGATCATCCAGCAGAGGTGGGGTAGCATGGATCGAGACCGTGTATCCTAGCGGTTCAAAGACGCGACGGATCGCCGCTTCGCCGCCGTCGCAGGGCAGGGCGGCAAGCGTCGCGGAAAGGCGTAGGGGAAGCGTCACGGCATCCGGGAATTTCTCGCAGCGACCGCCGAGCGCGGTCCCGAAACATTCCGCGATTGCCACCGAGAGAAATGAACTGGACACATACGGGCGGTCCGAGACATACTGCGCGAGCGTCGCCGGGTTGTTTTTGTTCCCGCTCCGCACCATCTCTACCGGGTCCATTCGAACCGCAAGGGCAACTGTAGTGCTGTCCGGCGACGACTCGGGATAATAAACGGTGGCAGTGCCAAAAGACAACGGTTTATCGAACCATCGGTCCGGATGCTTATGTAGAAGATAGCCGAGAATAGCCGCGTCCGATGCCGTTTCGGTCGCGGAACAGGTGATAGAAAGAATCATTACGCCGTTTGTATCGCGTCAGAGGGCGGCTGTGCTAAATGTTTATGCGGGACGAATCCCTGTCGAAATGTCCATCGGTGGCGACTGAAGAACATTTCGACATGTCGAGATTCGGTTTAGTGCGTTGCGTCTTCACCGTCGGGTATGAGTTCATGAACCGCTTTTTTCAGTTCAGCAATGCCCTCGTCGGAGCGTGCTTCGATGTAGCACCGGACGAGTGGCTCTGTCCCCGACGGGCGAATCAGCACCCAGGAACCGTCCTCACGGATCATTTTCACGCCGTCCATTAACGACGTTTCGACAACCGGGTGACCGCCCAGTGTGACCGGTGTGTTTTGCTTCAAGCCCGCCATGAGAGCGAGTTTCGACGCTTCGGGAAGCCGCATATCAATACGGGTGGCGACGAATTTGCCGATGATCGCCTCGATGTCGGCGAGAAGTTGGAGCGGCGATTTGCCGGACTTTGCAACCAATTCGGTGATAACGAGGTCCGCAACGATGCCGTCCTTTTCCGGGATATGCCCCTTTACCGATAGACCGCCCGATTCCTCGCCGCCGACAATCGCGTCGGTCGTGTTGAGCGCGTTGCCGACCCATTTGAAACCGACCGGGGTTTCGATGACTTTCAAGCCGAGATGCTTCGCCAGAGCGTCAATCTTGTAGGACGTTGGCACGGTACGTACAACCGACCCTGTCGCGTAGCGGGTTTTCGCCCAGTGCCACATCGCCAGTGCGAGAACCTGATTCGACGTGATGTACTGACCAGTAGCATCCACCATACCGAACCGGTCCGCGTCACCGTCCATAGAAAGCCCGAGATGTGCCCCTTTTTCAACCACGAGCGCGCCCAATTCTTTCAGATTTGTCGCGTTCGGCTCGGGGAGCGAGCCGCCGAAAAGCGGGTTTCGGTAATCGTGAATCGTATGTACGGTGCATCCGGCGTCGCGCAGAATGTCGGACAGATAGCCGCGTCCGGTGGCATAGAGAGGGTCTACGCAAATGGTGAGTTTCGCGTCCCCAATCGCCTTCAAGTCAATAAGTTTTGTGACATGTGCGACATACTCCGGCTTGGGGTCAATCGCGGTCGGTTTCGGTCCGCCGGACTTGACCTGCGTCGGGTCCTCCTGCAGTTCGCCGATGCGCTGAGTGATGGCGTCGGTGACTTCGGGCAGTGCCGGATGGCAGTAGTCGGGGATAAACTTGATGCCGTTGTACTCGGGGGGGTTATGCGAAGCAGTCAGCATTACGGCTCCCGCCAGATTTTTGGCGCGAATGGTATAGGCAACAACCGGGGTCGGCGTATCGCGGTCGGGAACGAACGTCGGGATGCCGTTCGCGCCTAACACATCGGCGACCAATGCGGCGAACTGTTCGGCTAAAAATCGAGCGTCGTAGCCGATTACGACACCTTTCGCGCCTTTGCCGGTGCTGTTGACGTAGTCCGCAATCGCCTGTGCGACCAATGCAACGTTGTCGAACGTGAATTCACGCGCCATGACGGCTCGCCAGCCGTCGGTTCCGAACGCGATTTTTTTGCTTGCAATCATAATTAGGTAAAAGCCTGCCTGTAGAAAAAAGTGTGGCGTTTCCCATCGTTCACGCCGCTTCCTAACTTTACCCAAAAAATGCAAAACTCCTGCCCAGGCTTTTTCTTTGTCCTTCGCGGACGGCGCCAACACTTTGTTGGATCGGTTTCACCTGCGGTGCTGTGTCTACGGTATGTTTCGCGCGTTTCGAGTTAGCCCTTGCTGTTTTCCCGCGAATCCGCCGTTGTT